>NZ_JAZGQL010000015.1:0-99440 GCF_036421995.1 Plantactinospora veratri | reverse complement strand
CCCCCGCCCGGCCCCCCCCCCCCCGGGCGGGGGGCGCCCCCCCCCCCCCCCCCCCCCCCCCGGGGGGCCCCCCCACCCGGGGTCACTTCGGCTGGCTGGCCGAGGTGACCTTGATCGCACCGGAGCTGATGTCAGCCTTGATCTTGTCGACCTCGGTCTTCAGTTCCGCCGGCACCTTGCTGTCGAACTCGTGGTACGGCGCCAGCGAGACGCCGTTGTTGGCCAGGGTGCCGAGGTAACCGGGGTCGTGCGCCAGCTTCTCGCCCTTGGCCGCCGTCACCACCGCCTCCCTGACCGCGTCCTTGATGTTCTTGACCACGGTGGTGACCAGCGCGGCGCAGTTCGGCGTGCTCTCGCAGCCGTCGCTGTCCACCCAGATCGCCGAGTACTTGCCGCCGGAGGCCTGGGCGGCGGCCGTGGTGCCCAGGCCGGCCCCGCCGGCCACCGGCATGATGATGTCGGCGCCCTGGGCGACCAGCGTGTCGCTGACCTTCTTGCCCTCGTCCTGCTTGACGAAGCTGTTGGTGAACGAGCCGTTCTGGCTCGCCTTGTCCCAGCCGATCGCCTTGACGGACTTGCCCTTGACCTTGTTGTAGTGCGCGACGCCGTCGACGAAGCCATCCATGAAGATGGTCACCGGCGGAATCTTCTCCCCACCGTAGGTGGCGACCGCGCCGGTCTTGGTCAGCCCGGCCGCCAGGTAACCGGCCTGGAAGGCCGCCTGCGCGGTGTCGAACTGCATCGGGTAGACGTTGCTCTCCGGCAGCTTCGCGTCGACGATGCCGAACTGCTGGTCCGGGTGCGCCTTGGCGATCTTGGAGGTCGCCCCGCTCATCAGGCCGCCGACGGCGAGGATGAAGTCGCAGTCCTGGTTGACGTACTGGGTCAGGTTCGGCTCGTAGTCGGCCTCGGCCTTGGACGCCACGTACTTGATGTCGATCTTGTCGTCGGCGGCCTTGGCCGCCTCCAGGCCCGCCCAGGCGGAGGTGTTGAACGACTTGTCGTCGATACCTCCGACGTCCGTCACCATGCACGCGGTGTACTTGTCGGCCGCGGCGCCGCCCGCGTTGCTATCGCTCGGTGCCTCACCACACGCGGCGGCGGCGCCCAGCGCGAGCCCGCCCACCGCGAATACCGAGACGATCCGCATCCCACGCACAGAGCGCAAGACGGTCTCCTTCCCATTGCACACCGCCCACCGCGGTGGCAGCCCTAAGCCGGCCTGCGCGTTGCCGCCGGCTGTCCCACGTTACGGACGGGAGCGTACGCCCGCGCCTGTCCACCGGCCGACAATCGTGCCTGACTGTTGAACGCCCGTTACCCTTACGTAACTTCAGGGTGCGCGACATCACTTCCCGGCCCGCCCGATGCGTGACCTGGACCTATGGGACGTCCCGTTTCGGGCCTTCCGCCCGGCCGACCGCCGCGCCGGAGCCCGGCGGCGCCGGGTTGACGACTCAGCGGCGCCGGGTCAGCGCCAGAAGACCGCGACCGCGGCGTTGACCAGGGTCAGCCCGATGATCGCCATGAAGTGACCGCGGTTGACCTCCTCCCGCTTCCGGGAGAAGAAGACCATCACGAAGATCATCAGCCCGATCACCAGCTTGGTGGCGAGCTTCGCCGGTGCCGGCTCGTCGCCGTCGCGCAGCGGCGCGGAGAGTCCGATCCCGGTCAGCACCTGGATGGCGGCGCCCCAGAGCATCAGCGGGTTGATCCGGATCCGTCCGGTGACGTACTGGGCGGCGGCACCACCCAGCAGCAGGGCGAAACCGATCAGGTGGGCGTAGAGGAGTATCAGCCGGAGAGGTTCCACGGCGGCCATCCTCCCCCATCCCCCACCCGCATGCCGCCCCCGCCCCGCCGCACGCCGCCCCCACCGGGGGACGACGTGGGCGATCATGCTCTTTCGGGAGGTAGTGGCATCCGGGGAGATCGAGGCCACTACCTCACCGAGGTAGCCCTCCGCCGAAGCGCGACGAGCAGCAGCCCGGCGGCGGCGTAGGCGGCGAGGGTCAGCAGTGGGGTGGTGGGGCCGGCGCCGTCGAAGAAGGCCGTGGAGCGCAGCAGGGTGCCGCCGGCGCCGATCGGGAGCCACTGGCCGACCTCGCCCCAGGGCTGGGGCAGCAGTTCCGGTGCCGCGCCGACCGCCGAGAGCGGGTTGCCGACCAGGAAGACGAGTACCGCGCCGAGCCCGATGCCCGGCCGGCCCAGCAGCGCGCCGAGCCCGGCGACGGTGGCCGCGACCGCCAGGCCGACGAGCCCGAGGGTGGCCCCGACGGCCACGGCGTCGCCGGGCAGCAGCCCGAGCCAGCCCTGGAGCACCAGCGGGCCGGCCACGCCGACCAGCAGCCCGAAGCTGACCAACCCGGCCAGTCGGGCGAGCCGGCCGGCCACCAGCAGCACCAGCAGCGCCCCGAGCACCATGCCGGTGAGCGCGAGCGGCAGGAAGCCGGCCGCGAACCCGGCACCCCGGGGGTCGTCCGGGTCCGCCGGCACGACGTCGACCACCCGGACGGGCTGGCCGCCGGAGAACTCCCCGGCCGCCTGGGTGAGCAGGGCCGCCACGGTGGGGCTCGCCGCGCTCGCGGTGTGCAGGGTCGCGCCGTCCGGGCCGAGCACGAAGGCGGCGTACGCCTCGCGGTCGCGCAGCGCCCGGTCGGCGGCCGCGCCGTCCGGCAACCGGGTGACCTCGAAGGCGCCCGGTGCGGCGGCGTCGAGCTGCCCGACCAGCCGGTCGGCGGCCGGCGCCGGACCCGCGACGATCACCGGCAGGTCCCGCGGCTCCAGGTTCGCCGCCGGCCCGGCGAAGAGGGGTACGAGCAGCGACTGCAACAGCACCACCGCCACGGCCAGCAGTACGGCCACCGGCAGCGGCCGACGGAGATGCGTCGAGGTGGGCGGCTCGGACGGCGCCGATGGTTGGGTCAGCTCCGAGGGATGGGTCAGCTCCGGCGGATGGGTCATCTCCGGACTCCTCCTAAAACGAATGCTCGTTCTCTTATTTCCCAGGGTCCTCCCAGCCGATAACCCAGTCAAGGAACGAGCGTTCGTTTTACGCTGTGTGCCGTGCCACGCGTATCCGACGAACACCTGGCGGCCCGGCGACAGCAGATCCTCGACGCGGCCCGGCGCTGCTTCCTGCGCAACGGCTTCCACGCCACCTCGATGCAGGACGTCATCTCCGAGGCCGGTCTCTCGGTCGGCGCCGTCTACCGCTACTTCGGCAGCAAGCAGGAGTTGGTCACCGCGATCGCCGAATCGGTACTCGACGGTGCGGACCAGCTCTTCGAGAAGCTGGCCTCGGCCGAGCCGCCACTGCCGCTGATCGAGGCGCTGGACCGGGCGCTCGCGTTCGTCGAGTCCCAGACCGGCCCGGACGGCGTCTTCCCGCTCGCCATCCAGGTCTGGGCCGAGTCGCTGCGCGATCCCGCACTGGCCGAGTTCGTCGCCCGGCTGTACGGCCGCTTCCGGTCCCGCTACGTCGAACTGGCCCGCCGGGCCCAACAGGCCGGTGAACTACCGGCCGACGCCGACGTCGAGGCGGTCGGTGCCGCCCTGTTCGGCCTGATCCCCGGCTTCGCCCTGCAACGGATACTCGTCGCCGGCCCGGATTCGAGGACCTATCTCGACGGCGTACGTGCCCTCCTCGCCGGCCAGGGCGTGCGACAGTAGGTGACGGAAGCCGTCCGATCAGGACGGGTCCGGCCGGGGCGGCAGCCCGAGGTCAGGGCGTACTGGATCTTCCACGGTCCCGGTGGCCGGGCTACCATCGGCCGACCCGGGGTTGAGACCCGGCCCCGGCGCAGAGCCCCGGCTACGCCACGACCGGCCGGCAGGGCGGACGGGAGTCACGCTGTGGTGTTGGCCAGGAGCGCGACCGGCGGCAGCCGCCGGCCGGTGATCGTGTTTCTCGCGCTGGTGGAGTCGGCGGCGGTACTGCTCGCCCTCGGCATCGCCGGTGTCGCCACCAGCGGGGACGGTCGACCGACCGCTCCGGCCGCCGCCCCGGCCGGCACGCCCCCGGCACCGACCCCCTCGGCCCTGCCCACCTCGGCCATCGGCACCGCGCCGGTGATCCGGCCCGGCCGGCCGGGCGAGTCGGCCCAGGTGCTCCGGCCCGACCAGCTCACCCCGCCGCCCGGGGCGCAGCACAACGCGGCCGACATCCGGTTCGTCACGATGATGGTGCCGCACCACGAGCAGGCCCTCCAGATGGCCGCGCTGGTCCCGGAGCGGGCCGGTAGCACCGGCGTGATCGCGGTCGCCGACCGGATCCGGGCTGCCCAGCAGCCCGAACTCGAGGTACTGCGGGGCTGGCTGCGCGACCGCGGCCTCGGCGCACTGCTCGGCGGGACCGGGCACGACCACCCCACCATGCACGGCATGCAGAGCCCGGAGGCGATCGCCACGCTCACCGCGACGACCGGGACGGACTTCGACCGGAGGTTCGTCGAGATGATGAGCGCGCACCACCAGGGCGCCATCGCGATGGCCCAGGAGGTACTGGTGAACGGCGTCGACCGGCAGCTCCGGGAGCTGGCCCGGAACATCGCCTTCGAGCAGGCCGTCGAGGTCAACCGGATGCGTGAGGTGCTCGACCCGAAGTCGAAGTGAGACTCAGCTGACCGAAGGCAGCCGCCAGACCTGGAAGGTCGGGCCGTCCCCGGGCAGCGTCAGCGCGCCGTCCGGGCCGGGGCGCAGGGCGTCCGCACCGCCGTAGAGGTTGACCGCCTCGGGCCCGGCCCAGGGCAGCCCGGCCAGCCGGACCGGTTCGGCGGTGGCGCGCCGGGCCAGCACCAGCACCGACTCCGTCGGCGACTCGCGCAGGAAGACCAGACTCTCCGCGTCGGCGTACGCCCAGCGCAGGCCGCCGTGCCGCAGCGCCGGCACCGACCGGCGCAGCCCGAGCAGCCCCCGGTACCGCTCGAAGGTGGCCCCGTCCCAGCTCTCCGGCCGCCGCCACGGCATCGGGGTACGCGAGTCCTCGCCGTTGCGCCCGGTCAGCCCGAGTTCGTCCCCGGCGAAGATCATCGGTGTACCGGGGAGCGTGCAGAGCAGTCCGACGGCGACCTCCTGCCGGCCGGCGTCGCCGACGACGGTGCGGATCCGGGCCGAGTCGTGCGAGCCGAGCAGCAGCCACGAGTGGGTGAGCGCCCGCCACGAGACCAGCGCGCCGAACGCCCGCATCGTGGCCAGTACCTCCGGCCCGGCCCGCCGGGGCACCCCGGCCGGTACGCCGAGGAAGTCCGGCAGGTCCAGCCCGTCGTGCCGCAGCCAGCTCCACACCGGACGGCAGAACCCGGCATAGTTCATGGTGCCCTGCCAGCCGTCCGCGTCCAGGTCACCGGTGAAGTCGTGCCCGTGCTCGGCCACCACCAGCCCGTCCGGCCGGGTCGCCGCGACCGCCGCCCGCAGCGCCGCCGCCACCTCGTGGGTGTACGCGTCCCGGCCGCGCCGCCCGGTCATGTTGGCCACGTCCACCCGCCAGCCGTCCAGCCCGTACGGCGGGTGCAGCCAGCGGGCCAGGACCGAGTCCGGTCCGGCCAGGAACCGCCGGCGCAGTTCGGCGCTGCCCCAGTTCAGCTTCGGCAGCGACTTCACGCCGAGCCACGACTCGTAGTCGCCGGTCTCGTCGAAGTAGTACAGCTCCCGGTCCGGGGAGTCGGCGTCGGAGGCGGCGTCGACGAACCACTCGTGACTGTCCCCGGTGTGGTTGCTGGTGATGTCGCCGAGCAGCCGCCAGCCCCGGGCGTGCACCGCGGCGGCGAGCCGGGCCAGCGCGGCGTCCCCGCCGAGCAGCGGGTCGACGTGGTCGAAGGTGGCGGCGTCGTACCGGTGGTTGGAGCGGGCCGGGAAGATCGGGGTCAGGTAGACGGTGTTCACCCCGAGCCGGTCGAGGTGGTCCAGCCGCTCGGCGACGCCGTCCAGGTCGCCGCCGTAGAACTGGTACGGCGTCTCCGGCCCCCGGCCGACCACCGGGGTCCGGTCCCAGTCGCACGGGATCGCCCAGTCCGGCACCGGGCGGGCGTCGGCGGCGGCGGACCGGGCGAACCGGTCGGGGAAGATCTGGTAGACCACCGCGTCCCGGGCCCAGGCCGGCGGCGGGTCGTACGCGACCAGCCGGAAGTCGGTGCTGTCCGGTACGTCGTGGCCGAAGTCGCCGAGCGCGTTGACCCAGCGCTGCCGCCCGTCCGCCCCGACCACCAGGAACCGGTAGTTGGTCACCGGGTTGCGTACCTCGACCTCGGCCCGCCACCACACCTCGGCGTCGGTGCGCCGGTCGACGGTCGCCGCCGTGAAGTGCGGCTCGCCGTCCGGGGTGCTGCGCAGGTACACCCGGCTGGCCGGGGACGACTCCGGGACCCGGAGGAAGACGTCGACGGTGTCGCCGAGCGACGGGGCCTGTTCCGGCACGTGCAGCGCCGAGCCGTCGTGGTGTGGGCGCGGGTGCCCCGCCGGGTGTTCCATCGGTCCGGTCATCCCTTGGTGCCGCCGCCGGTCAGCCCGGAGACCAGGTGCCGCTGGGCGTAGAGGAAGACCAGCCCGGCCGGGATGGTGACCAGCACCGCCGCCGAGGTGAGGTACTCCCACTGCGGGTTGAACTGGGGTACGAACTGCTGGAGCCCGTACGCCAGGGTGAAGTTCCGGTCCTCCTGGATGAAGGCCGAGGCGTACGCGACCTCGCCCCAGGCGGTGAGGAAGGCGTAGAAGCCGGTGACCGCCAGTGCCGGCCGGGCCAGCGGGAGCACGATCCGCCAGAAGATGCCGAACGGTCCGCAGCCGTCGATCGCCGCCGCCTCGTCCAGGGCGGTGGGGATGGAGTCGAAGTAGCCCTTGAGCATCCAGGCGCAGAACGGCACCGCGATGGTCAGGTTGGCGATGATCAGCGAGGCCGGTGTGTTGATCAGCCCCAGCCGAGCCATGATCATGTAGATCGGCACGATCAGGATGGCGACCGGGAACATCTGGGTGACCAGGAATACCGTCATCAGTGGCCGGCGGCCCGGGAAGTTGAACCGGGAGACCGCATATCCGGTGGTGGCGGCGAGGAAGATCCCGAAGAGCATGGTGAACGCGGCGACCAGCACCGAGTTGCCGAACCAGCGCAGGAACCGGGTCTCGCCCAGCACGTACGCGTAGTTCGCCAGCGTCGGGTCCTTGACCAGGCTGAGTTCGCTGCTCTGCACCGCGTACCCGGGTTTGAAGGAGGAGAGCAGCACCCAGATGATCGGGCCGACCGCGATCAGCGAGGCGACGATCAGCGTGGCGTGCAGCCCCACCGACCGCAGCGGGCTCCGGCCGGTACGCACGGATCGGCTCATGCTCACCACACCTCGCCCTGCTTGCGCAGTGCCCGCCGGTAGAAGATCGAGAAGACCAGCAGGATGGACAGGATCAACACCCCGTAGGTCGAGGCGAGCGAGTAGTTCCGGATCCCCTCGAAGGCGGCCCGGTAGGCGCCGGTCACCAGGATGTCGGTCTGGCCGGCCGGCTGGCCCTCGGTGACCAGGAAGATGATCGGGAACATGTTGAAGGTCCAGATGGTGCCGAGCAGCAGCACCGTCATGCTGACCGGGCGCAGGCCCGGCAGGGTGATGTTGACGAAGCGCTGCCACGGGCTGGCGCCGTCGATCTCGGCCGCCTCGTAGAGCTCGTCCGGGATGGTCTGCATGCCGCCGAGCAGCGCCACCATCATGAACGGCACCCCGAGCCAGATGTTGGTGACGATCGCGGTGAACAGCGAGGTCCACCGGTTGGCGAACCAGTCGACCGGGTCGATCCCGACGGCGCTGAGCAGGGAGTTCGCCAGGCCGAACCGCTCGTTGAAGATGAACTTCCAGGCGAAGGCGCTGACGAAGGCCGGCACCGCCCAGGGCAGCACCAGCAGCACCCGGTAGAGCCCGCGCAGCCGCATCGGCCGGTTGAGCATGGTGGCCAGCCCCAGCCCGAGGCCGTAGTGGAACACCACGCAGAGGGAGGTCCAGATCAGCGTGACCCCGGTCCACTGCCAGAACTCGCCGACCTGACCGGTGAGCACCCGGGCGTAGTTGGCCAACCCGACGAACTCCCACCGGTTGGGGTTCTCCTTGCAGACCTCCCCGCCGGTGATCGACCTGGTGCAGACCTCGGCCACCTGGTTGGCCTCGGTCAGGTTGGTCAGCGAGAGCCAGAGGCCGCGGACCAGCGGATAGAAGATCAGTACCGCGAGTACCAGCACGACGGGGAGCACCATCGCCCAGGCGTACCAGTGCTTGTCCCAGCTTCGGCGCAGCCGGGACGGGCCGGCGGGGCGGCGTCCGGGCGGCGCGGGCGCCGGCACCGGGCCGGCGGTCACGGTGGTCATCAGCAACGCTCCAGGAAGGGAGCCCGGCAGGGCCGCCGGCCAGCGCCGGTCGGCCCCGCCGGGTACCGGAGGGTTTCGCCGGCCGGAGCCGGCACCGAGGGTCTGCCGGCCGGGGCCGGCGCCGACGGTCGGATCACATGCCGTACGACGGTACGACCTCGGACTTGTACTTGTTCGCGACCTCGTCCAGCGCGGCCTTCGGGTCCTTGTTCTGCACCAGGACCTGGGTGGCCATCTGGTCCAGCGGACCGAAGAACTGGCCGCCCTCGGGGATCCACGGCCGGGGCACCGCCGACTCGACCACCGGCCGGAACGCCGAGACGACCGGGTTGTTCTTCACCGCGTCCAGCTCGTACGCCGACTTGCGGGTCGGCAGCAGGCCCAGCTTCTCGGCGAGGAAACCCTGCGACTCCGCCGAACTCATGAACTTGACGAAGGCGATCGCCGCCTCGACCTTCTCCTGCGGCATGCCGGACCAGACCACGTAGTTGTGCCCGCCGACCGGTGCGCCGGCCTTGGCCGAGCCGGCCGGGACCGGGGCGACGCCGAGGTTCTGCGGACCGCCGAAGGTCGGCGCGGTGGAGATGTTGTTGACCTCCCACGGCCCGTTGACGATCATCGCGACCTTCTTCTCCTTGAAGAGGGTCATCATCGTGCCGTACGCGTCGTTCGCGGCCGGCTTCGGCGCCGCACCGCTGGCGATCAGGTCCTTGGCCACGTTCAGGCCGGCGACGTTCTGCGCGGAGTTGACGACGATCTTCTTGGCTCCGGCGTCGACCAGGTCGCCGCCCTCGCCGTACATGAAGGGCAGCATGAAGTAGCCGGCCGGGTTGACGTAGACGCCGTCGGCACCGGTCTTCTGCTTGACCGCCAGCGCGGCGGTCTTCAGGTCGGCCCAGGTCGCGGGGGGCGAGCTGATGCCGGCCTTGGTCAGCAGTTCCTTGTTGTAGAGCAGGGCGAGCGAGTCGGTCACCTGCGGTACGCCGTACGTCTTGCCGTCGTACTTGTCCGCCGAGAGTGGAGTGGGCAGGAAGTCGGACTCGTCGGCGGTCAGCTCCGAGCCGTCGAGGGCGTAGAGGTAGCCGAGCGAGGCGAACTCCGGCACCCAGGCGACCTCGGCCCGGAGGATGTCCGGGGCACCGGTCTTGGCCTGGGCCGCGGTCTTGAACTTGTTCTGTGCCTCGCCGAAGGGCACCGACTGATAGTTGATCTTGACGTTCGGGTACGTCTGGTTGAACTTCGCGACGAGTTCCTGGAAGGCCGGTCCCTCGTTCTTCGGGTCCGAGGTGTCCCACCAGGTCAGTTCCGCCTTCAGGGCGGCGGGATCGGTCTTCTGCCCCGACTCCCCCGACTTGTCGTCCTCGCCGCCGCAGGCGGCGAGCGTCAGAGCAAGGGTCGTGCAGGCGAGTACGACGATCCCTCTGGCTGTGCGACGCATCTAGCGCTCCTAGGTCTGCCGGCCGGGTATCGGCGGGACAGTAGCAAGGAGTTGCCGATTACGAAACCCCTTGCAAACACACTTGCAACAACCGCTGCCCACTCGTCATCTCCCCGGGGTAATTCGTCCCCTTTGAAGCGTCTCCCGGGTGATCGGCGCCGTGCCACCCGCGCCTGTTGCACTGGTACCGGCCGTATCGGTGGGCCGACTCTCGGGACGGCTCTGCAAGTACTTGCCGTGGGCTGCGCAAGAAACGACTCGTGGGCTACAGTTCCGCCATGCGTGCACGACTGGCCGACATCGCCCAACAGGCCGAGGTGAGCGAGGCCACGGTGTCGCGGGTGCTCAACGACCGCCCCGGGGTGGCGCCGGAGACCCGGCAGGCCGTACTCACCGCTCTCGACGTGCTCGGCTACGAGCGCCCCGCCCGGCTGCGCAAGCGCAGCGCCGGCCTGGTCGGGCTGGTGGTGCCGGAGCTGGAGAACCCGATCTTTCCCGCCTTCGCCCAGGTCGTCGAGTCCGGGCTGGCGCAGGCCGGCTACACCTCGGTGCTCTGCACCCAGACCCCCGGTGGGGTCACCGAGGACGAGTACGTCGAGATGCTGCTGGACCGGCAGGTCTCCGGAATCGTCTTCGTCTCCGGCCTGCACGCCGACACCTCCGCCGATCCCGCCCGCTACCGCACGCTGATCGCCCGGCCGCTGCCGATCGTGCTGGTCAACGGCTACCAACCCGGGCTGCCGGCGCCCTTCGTCTCCTGCGACGACCGGGAGGCCGGCGAGCTGGCCGTGGCCCACCTGGTCGCGCTCGGGCACCGCCGGATCGGCCTGATCACCGGCCCCGGCCGGTTCGTGCCGGTGCAGCGCAAGGTGGCCGGGTTCAAGGCCGCGATGAGGCGGCTGGTAGGGCTCCCCGACGCCGAGCTGAACGAGTTGGCCGAGCTGTCACTGTTCGGTGTGGAGGGTGGCGAGGTGGCCGCCGCGCGGCTGCTCGACCGGGGCGTGACCGGGCTGGTCTGCGGCTCCGACCTGATGGCGCTGGGCGCGATCCGGGCGGCCCGGCAGCGCGGCCTGTCGGTGCCGGCCGACCTCTCCGTGGTCGGCTACGACGACTCCCCGCTGATGGCCTTCACCGATCCGCCGCTGACCACGATGCGGCAGCCGGTCACCGCGATGGCGGTGGCGGCGGTACGGGCACTGGTCGACGAGATCCACGGGCACGCCGCACCGCACTCGGAATACATTTTCCGGCCCGAACTGGTGGTGCGCGGCTCGACGGCGGTGGTGCCGGGGGTGCTGGAGAGGCCGACGGACCAGCCCCGGCCCCCCGCCGACCTGCCGCTGCCGGTCTGAACCGACCGGAGCCGGCGGGCAGCGCCGGCAATCTTCTTGCGCAAGAACTGCCCGACTCTTGCAGAGCCGGCCCGGCATCCTGCTCTGACCCGCCCGGCATCCCCGTGCCCGACGAACGGACAAGTCCAGATGAGCCCTTCACCCAACCGGCCCGAGGACTGGTGGAAGTCCGCGGTGGTCTACCAGGTCTACGTCCGCAGCTTCGCCGACGCCGACGGCGACGGCACCGGTGACCTGGCCGGGGTACGCAGCCGGCTGCCGTACCTGCGCGATCTCGGCGTCGACGCGCTCTGGCTGACCCCGTTCTACCGCTCGCCGATGGTCGACGGCGGCTACGACGTCGCCGACTACCGGGACGTCGACCCGATCTTCGGCTCGCTCGACGACTTCGACACCATGATCACCGACGCGCACGCCCTGGGGCTGCGGATCATCGTCGACATCGTGCCGAACCACACCTCGGACGCGCACCCGTGGTTCGTCGCCGCCCTGGCCAGCCCGCCCGGCTCGGCCGAACGGCACCGCTACCTGTTCCGGGACGGCCGGGGCGCCGACGGCGAACTTCCACCGAACGACTGGGAATCGATCTTCGGCGGCCCGGCCTGGACCCGGGTCCCGGACGGCCAGTGGTACCTGCACCTCTTCGACCCGGCCCAGCCCGACCTGAACTGGCGGCACCCCGAGGTACGCGCCGAGTTCGCCGACGTACTGCGGTTCTGGCTCGACCGTGGCGTCGACGGCTTCCGGATCGACGTGGCGCACGGAATGATCAAGGCGGACGGGCTGCCGGACGTCGGCGACGGGGTGCCGGCCGGCCAGCGCCAGGTCGAACTGCTCGGCCGGGCCCGGCTGCCCTACTTCGACCAGGACGAGGTGCACGACATCTACCGGGCCTGGCGGCCGATCCTGGACAGCTATCCCGGCGGCCGGATGGCGGTCGCCGAGGCCTGGGCGGAGACCCCGCAGCGGCTGGCCCGCTACGTCGGCCCGGACGAGCTGCACCAGGCGTTCAACTTCGACTTCCTCGACGCCACCTGGTCGGCCGACTCGTTCCGCAAGGTGGTCGACACCGCGCTCGCCGAGTCGGCGATCGTCGGCGCCCCGACCACCTGGGTACTCTCCAACCACGACAAGCAGCGGCACGTGACCCGGTACGGCGACGGCGCGCTCGGGCTGCGCCGGGCCCGGGCGGCCGCGCTGCTGATGCTCGCACTGCCCGGCAGCGCCTACCTCTACCAGGGCGAGGAACTCGGCCTCCCGGAGGTACTCGACCTGCCGGACGAGCTGCGCCAGGATCCCGCGTTCCGGCGCACCGGCGAGAGCCGGGACGGCTGCCGGGTACCGCTGCCGTGGAGTGGCGACGTCCCGCCGTACGGCTTCGGTCCGGCCGGCGGCGCTCCGGCCTGGCTGCCGGTCCCGCCCACCTGGCGGGCCCTCTCGGTCGCCGCCCAGACCGGCTCCCCGGACTCGACCCTGGAGCTCTACCGGGCGGCGCTCCGGCTGCGGCGCGAGCACACCGCGCCGGCCGGCGGTGCGACCGAGCCGGGCGGGGTGACCTGGCTGGAGGGCGAGCCGGGGGTGCTCGCCTTCAGCCGGCCGGCGGCCGGGGCGGCGGAGTTGGTCTGCGTGGTCAACTTCGGCGCCGAGCCGGTCGCCGTCGACGGTTACGGGACGCCTGTCCTGCGCAGCCAGCCGCCGGGTCCGGCTGACGACCCGGCCCGGCTGCCGACCGATACGGCGGGGTGGTTCATCCGGCCGCCAACCGGGTAACCCACTATCGACCTGGTCGTCCGCCGCGCTCCGCGCCGACGGGCGGCCGGGGCCGCGACCCCTTTGTGGTGGAGGGGATGGTGGTGCCGGTGCTCCGGGAGCGCGTTCCCGGAGCACCGGTGCGTTCCGGCCCGGCCATCCGTTCGCCCGCCGGCAGAGCGGTCAGCGGGCAGACCGATCAGCGGGCGGGAGAGCAATCAGCGGGCACAGCGATCAGGGGGCAGAGCGGATCAGGGGGCAGAGCGGGTGAGCAGGGCGGCGATCCGGGCGATACCGGCGCGTACCTCGGTGGGGTCCGGAGGTTGCCGGGGGTGCGCCTGGACCCGGGTACTCTCGCCGATCACCTCCTCCTCGCCGAGATCCTCGTAGTCGCCGTAGATGCTGGTGTCGTCGAGGTCCGCCGCCTCGTCCTCGGCCTCGACCGCGATCTGCGCGGCGGCGATCTCGGCCCGGATCTCCTCGGCGGAGACCCGGGGCAGCAGCGGCTCGACCACCGCCATCAGCTCCTCGTCGGCCACCACCGACTCGGCCAGCGCCAGCGCGTGGGGCCGCTCGTACGGGCCGCAGACCACCGGTTCCCACTCCGCGTCGTCGTCCAGCGGCCCGAAGGTGATGATCCAGGGCAGGGCGAGGATCGGCGAGTCATCCGGCAGGTCCAACGTCACTAGTGCGCCCACGGGACTCATCATCGCGGTGATCGCCGTACGGTTAGTGGCTTTTGCCCGAATCACAGCTCAGGTCACTTTCCCCGCGGCCGATCACGCTCGGCTGCCGCCGGCCCCACCGACCATCCTCACCCGGCCGCAGTCGGCGGCTGCGGCCGGGCCGGATCGGGCACCTCCGGCGCCCCGGTCAGGTCCTGGACCTTCCCCTGCCGACTCGTCGCCGCGACCGCCGCACCGAAGAGCAGCAACTGGTTGAGCAGATAGAGATAGATCAGCAGACCGACCGCGCCGGCCACCACCGTGTACGCCGGATTGCGCTCCCAGCGCACCACGTAGTACCGGCCGACCGAGTTCAGCAACGTCACGCCCAGCGCGACAAGCAGCACCGGGGGCAGCCACCGCCGGAAACTCATCCGCAGTCGGGGTACGGCGAGCAGCAGCGCCGAGGCGAGCAGCATGTTGATCAGGAACGCCAGGAACCAGCTACAGATGGTGAGCCCGATCGAACGCGCCCCCAGCAGCCAGCTCAGCAGTGACTCCAGCGCGTCCACCGCACCGATCGAGAGCCCGAGCAACACGAAGATCACCAGCAGTACGGCCAGGTCGACGAGCTGGCGCAGCACGATGTAGCCCGGGTGTTGGGCCAGCCCGTGGATCAACCGTTGCGAGGAACGGATCGACTCCACCCAGCCGATCCCGGTGACCGCCAACAGGATCAACCCGATGATCCCCGGGCGGCTGCTGCTCTGCCGGATCTGCTCGGGATCGACGAACGGCAGGTTCCGCTTGATGAACCCGACGATCACCTCGCCGCTCTCCGCGCTGTCCCCGAGCAGCGCGCCGAGCACCGCGTACGCCACCAGGCCGAGGGCGAAGACCGCGAAGAAGCCGTAGTAGGCGATCGCGGCCGCGAGCCGGGGGCCGAGCACGTCGGTGTAGCGGCCCACCGCCCGGGCGAGGTGGTCGAACGACGGCGACCGTCGACGGTACGCCGTCAGTCGGGCGTCGACGCGCAGCACCGCCCGCTCGAACGCGTTCACGCCGCCATCCTTGTCCATCGCCAGCCGGCGCGGGGCCCGCTCGACCCGCCACGCCGGCACCTCGACACCGAACCGACTCCCGACCGCCGGACCGGACTCAGCCGCCGGACCGGACTCAGCCGCCGAGCGGGAAGTCCCGGCGCGGCTGCCAGCGGGCGTCGCCGCTGTGTGAGAAGAGGGTGAACTTCTCGACCTTGAACAGCGCGGAAAAGTCGGCCAGGTCCTCGTAGACCTGGTCCAGCGCCTCCGGCGCGACGTCCTGGGCGACCGTCACGTGCGGATGGTAGGGAAAACGGCTCTCCCGGCGCAGCTCGGGCGCCCGGCCGATCGCCGCCGCGAGCAGCTCGCACTCGCTGATCCCGGCCGCCACTACCACGAAGACCACCTCGGTGATCGGCCGGAAGGTGCCGGTGCCGCGCAGGTGCAGCAGGTACGGCCGGTGCCTGGCCGCCACCTCGGTCAGGTGCCGCTCCACCTCCGGCAGGCTCGCCAGGGGTACGTCGGTCGGCCCGAGCAGCGTCAGATGCGCCGGCACGTACGCGGCCTGCGGGTCACCCGCCTCCGCCCGCCGCCGGGTGAGGAACTCGCACCACGGCTCCGGCACATCGACGGCGACTCCGATCCGGGTCATCGGAGTTCCCGGATCCTGCGATCCGTCCGTGACAACCACACTCCGCTCCACTCACCCGCCGGCCGGCAGCGCGCCGCCCGGCGACCACGTCCCGGACCCGGCGGTCTGACTCCCGCCGGGACCTCCGGCGGGCTCAGCCGTTCCGCGTACCGGGCACGAACCCCACCCGGTCGTACGCCTCGCGCAGCGTGACCGAGGCGACCGCGCGGGCCTTCTCGGCACCGATCGCCAGCAGCTTGTCGAGCTGCGCCGGGTCGTCGAGGTAGCCCTGGGTGCGCTGCTGGATCGGCCGGACGAACTCCGTCACCACCTCGGCCAGGTCCTTCTTCAGGTCCCCGTAGCCCTTACCCGCGTACGCCTCGACCAGCTCGTCGACGCTCCGGTCGGTCAACGCGGAATAGACGACCAGCAGGTTGGAGACCCCCGGCTTCCGCTCCGGGTCGAAGAGGATGTCCCGCCCGGTGTCGGTCACCGCCGACCTGATCTTCTTGGCCGACTTCGCCGGGTCGTCGAGCAACATGATGATCCCGGCCGGCGACGAGGAGGACTTCGACATCTTCGCCGTCGGGTCCTGGAGGTCGGTGATCTTCGCGGTCTCCCGGACGATGTACGGCGCCGGCACGGTGAAGGTCTTCCCGAACCGGGTGTTGAACCGCTGCGCCAGATCGCGGGTCAGTTCCAGGTGCTGCCGCTGGTCCTCGCCGACCGGCACCGCGTCGGCCTGGTAGAGCAGGATGTCGGCGGCCTGAAGGATCGGGTAGGTGAAGAGCCCGACGCTGGACCGGTCGGCGCCCTGCTTGACCGACTTGTCCTTGAACTGGGTCATCCGGCTCGCCTCGCCGAACCCGGTGATGCAGCTCAGCACCCAGGCGAGCTGGGCGTGCTCCGGCACCTGGGACTGGACGAAGAGGGTGGTCCGCTCCGGGTCCAGCCCGACCGCGAAGAGCTGCGCCGCCGCGACCCGGGTGGAGTGCCGCAGCGCCACCGGGTCGTGCCCGGCGGTGATCGCGTGCAGGTCGACCACGCTGTAGAAGGTGTCGTGCGTCTCCTGCATCGCCACCCAGTTGCGTACCGCACCCAGGTAGTTGCCCACGTGGAACGAGTCGGCCGTCGGCTGGATCCCGGAGAGCACCCGGGGCCGGGCAGGAGCGTCGGACATGCCGGCAATTCTGACAGCAACCGTGGGAGCGTGTCCGCACGCCCCCGTGCCAATCCGCCCCGGCCACCTCGTCCGGCCCCGCACGCTGCCGAACGGGGCCCGGGGGTGGCCACGGAAAACCGGGGAACCTGGCGTGGCGCTGCGGACTCGTACCCTGAAACCGGAGTCGGTCGGCGGCTCCGCCGCCACTCGGGTAGCGGCGTACCGCCCGGCCGGGAGGGACAGCGCTTGGCACGGGATCGGGGCGGACGCTCCGCCGGCGGCGGGCAGGGCGCGGTGGACGAGGCGATGGGCGAGCTGTACCACGCCTGCTACCGGCGGCTGGTCGCGCAGGTCTACGCGTTCACCACGGACCTGACCGAGGCGCAGGACGTGGTGCAGGAGGCGTTCGCCCGGGCGATCGCCCGGCCGCACGGGCTGGCCGGCGTCGACAACCCCGAGGCGTGGCTGCGTACGGTCGCGGTCAACGTCGTACGGCGGCGCTGGCGGCGGCGCCAGGTGCTGGACACCATCCTGCTGCGGGACCGTCCGGTGACCCGACTGGTCGAGGCCGCTCCCGGACCCGAGCGGACCGACCTGCGGGAGGCCCTGGCCGGCCTGCCGGTCAGCTATCGGGAGGTGATCGTGCTGCACTACTTCGCCGACCTGCCGGTCGAGGAGATCTCGTCCGTGCTCGGGGTACCTACCGGCACGGTGAAGTCCCGGCTGTCCCGGGGGCGTACGGCGCTCGCCGCCCGACTCGGCGACTACCAGGGCACCGGCGGACCCGCCCCGGCGCCGGGATCGGGATCGGACCCGGCATCGGCATCGCGGGGCCGACCGGACCTGCCGGCCGACGGCACCGACCGGCGCGCCGAACGCGCGAACCGGCCGGTGGGTCGGCCGGATGCGATGGCCGCCAGGACGGGAACCACCGGCCCGGGTACGACCGGCGGTGCGACGGGGGTGAGAGATGCCTGACCGAGACCTCTCCGGCCCGGACCTCGACACCCGGCTGGCACGCGGCCGGGCGGCGCTGCTGGACAGCATCGACCAGCCGCCGCTGGCCCGGATCCGGGACCGCGCGGCGACCCGGCGTCGCCGCCGGCACGCGACCGGCGCGGCCGGTGGCGCCGCCCTGCTCGGCCTGGCGGTCGTGGCGACCGTGGCGCTCCAGCCGTGGACGCCCGACGGCACCCCGCCGGCACCACCGCCGGTGGCCGACGCACCGCCCGGCGGCCCGGTCTACACCGGGGCCGGGATCACGATCAACGGGCTCACCGCCTCCGCCGTCACACACGTGCCGGGGACGATCGGCGACGTCGAGTTCGTCGACCCCGACCACGGCTATCTGCTGGCTCGCTGCGGGGCCGCCGAGCCCTGCCCGGCCAACCTGGCCCGCACCACCGACGGCGGCGCGAGCTGGCAGTACAGCGAACTGCCGGCCAGCAGTACCGGGCAGCGGGACCTGGAGCTGGCGGCCTTCCCCGACGGGCGGCTGCTGGTCAGCCACCCCGGTGGGGCGTACGCCTCGACGGACGAGGGCCGAAGCTGGCGGGAGGTCGGCACCGGGAACGGGGCCGGCCAGGTCCCGGCGGCCCGGGGCGACCTGCTCCGGGCCGGGCCGGGCGGCGGACGGTGCGACCTCGACGTGGAGGTGTGGCGGCCGGAGCGGAGCCGGGCCGGTGTCCCGGCGAGCCAACCCGGTCTCGACGTCTGCTGGGTGGCGCCGGCGGCCGGCGCCGACGGGGCCTGGTGGGTGGGCGGCTTCCGGGACGGTCGCGCCGCGGTCGCGATGACCCGGGACCGGGGCGCCAACTGGCGCACCGTCGACCTGCCCGGCGCCACCCCTGCGGCCGGTACGGTCGAGGTGGCCAGCCTGGGCAGCCAGGCGTACGCGGCGGTGCTCGGCACCGACCGGACCCTGCTGGCCCTCTACCACTCCGCCGACGGTGGCGAGACCTTCACCCGGAGCCGGGCCGGCGGGTCGGGTGGGCCGGCCGGGCTCGCCGGTGCGCTGGTGCCGCTGCTGGACGGCCGGCTGCTGGTGACCGGCACCGACCGGCAGCTCTATCTGAGCGCCGACGACGGGGTGACCTTCCAGCGGGCCGGCGGGAGCCTGCCGCCGCTCGCCCGGCTGGAGCGGACCGTCGCCGGCTACGTCGCCTACGACCTCTTCGGTACCGGCTGGGCGGCCTACTCGGCCGACGGTGCCACCTGGCGCAAACTCCAGATCATCTGACCGGCCCCGGTCCTGGCACCACCGTGGTCGCGAATCAGCGGAGATCGGCCGAGCCGGGCGAGGACTCGGCGGCGTCCCCGGTCTCCCCCTCGTCGCGCCCCTCGCGGTGCCCCTCGCCGTGCCCCTCCCGGTGCCCGTCGGTGCGCGCGGCCGGCACGCTGGCCCGCTGCTGCTCCGGAAGCCGGGCCACCGAGATGCCGACCCTGGCCACCCGGCGGCCCTCGACCGCCAGCACCCGCAGCAGCCAGCCGTCCGGGTCGGAGCCGGATTCCTGGTCGTCACCGTTGCGGTGCCCGCCCGCCGAGCGGCCCGAACCACCGCCGTTGCCGGACCCACCGGCTTCGGCCACGCCCGGCACCGGTACCTCGTCACCGCAGACCGGCAGTCGGCCGAGGGCGGCCATCACGAACCCGCCGACCGTCTCGTACGGGCCGGATGGCAGGGCGAAGCCGACCCGTTCGGCGAAGTCGGCGAGGTTGAGCCGGCCGTCCACCTCGGTCGGCCCGCCGGTCGGCACCGGGTCGGGCGCGCTGTCGTACTCGTCGTGGATCTCGCCGACCAGCTCCTCGATCAGGTCCTCCAGGGTGACGATCCCGGCCGTGCCGCCGTACTCGTCGACCACGACCGCGAGGTGGTGGCGCTCGCGGCGCATCTCGGTCAGCGCCGCCAGTACCCGCTTGCTGCCGGGGATCTTCTTCACCTCCCGGGTCAGGTCCCCGATCGTGGTGCAGACGTCGTCGTCCGGGCGGAGCAGTACGTCGCGCAGGTGCACGAAGCCGACCACGTCGTCGGAGGTGCCGTCGACCACCGGATACCGGGTGTGGGTCTCGACCCGGACGAGTTGGGCCGCCTCCTTCAGGGGCAGTCCGGCGGCCAGGAAGACCACCTCGGTCCGGGGCATCATCACCTCCCGGACCAGGCTGGCGCCGGCCACGAGTACCTCGTCGATGATCCGCCGTTCGACCGGGTCGAGCCGGGTGTTCGCGGCGACCAGGTCCCGGAGTTCCGCCTCGCTGATCTGCTCCCGACCCGCCGTCGGGCTGGCCCCGAGCAGCGCGGTGACCAGTCGGGTCGAGCCGTCCGCCGCCCGTACGATGATCCGGGCCAGGGCTCGCGCGAGTGGACCCGGTTGCCGTTGAGGACGCCCCGGCGATCGTCGCCGGGGCCCGGTACTGCCGCCGTCCCGCATGCCAAGGATGGTAGACACCGGAGGTGCCCGATGTGGGCACCTCCGGGCCCGCGTCATCCCACCGACCGATGTTCGACTCTGTGCAGAATTGGCAGAACATGGTGGAATGCTGAGGGCCTCGGCGTCGAACGCGAACCTGCACGGCAGTAAACAGAACCCGCACGGCGGCACCGACGAGTCGGCGCTGCTCCGGCCGTACCGAAGCAGAAAGGGCACAGGCGTGAAACTGCTCGTCACCGGAGGTGCCGGTTACGTCGGCAGCGTCGTCACCCGGCTGCTGCTGGACGCCGGACACGACGTGGTGGTCCTCGACGACCTGCGTACCGGGCACGCCGAGGCACTGGCCCCGGAGGCCACCTTCGTCCGGGCCGACATCGCCGACGTGTCCCGGGTGCTCACCCCCGACGCCGGCTTCGACGGGGTGCTGCACTTCGCCGCCCTGATCGCGGCCGGGGAGTCGATGGTCAGGCCGGAGCTCTACTGGCAGGTCAACACGGTCGGCTCACTGGCGCTGCTCGACGCCGCCCGGCTCGCCGGGGTACCCCGGTTCGTCTTCTCCTCCACCGCCGCCGTCTACGGCAACCCGACCGAGACGCCGATCAAGGAGACCAGCACCCCGCTGCCGACCAGCACGTACGGCGCCACCAAGCTCGCCGTCGACCTGGCGCTCACCTCGATGGCCACCGCGCACGGGCTGGCTGCGGTCTCGCTGCGCTACTTCAACGTCGCCGGCGCCTACCTGCGGAACGGGGTGGCGCTCGGTGAGCGGCACGAGCCGGAGACGCACCTGATCCCGATCGCCCTCCAGGTGGCCGCCGGCCGCCGCGACAAGCTGCAACTCTTCGGCGACGACTATCCGACCGAGGACGGCACCTGCGTCCGGGACTACATCCACGTCGAGGACCTGGCCCGGGCACACCTGCTCGCCCTCGATGCCGCCAAGGCCGGCGCGCACCAGGTCTTCAACCTCGGCAACGGCTGCGGCTTCTCCAACCGTCAGGTGGTGGAGGCGGTCCGCGAGGTGACCGGGCATCCGGTACCGGTCGAGACCGCACCGCGCCGCCCCGGCGACCCGGCCGCGCTGGTCGCCTCCGCCGAGCGGGCCCGGGCCGACCTCGGCTGGACCCCGGCCAAGCCGGCCCTGCCGGAGATCGTCGCCGACGCCTGGACGTTCTACCGGGAGCAGCTCCTCGGCGGAGCGGCGTCGTGACCGGCCGCCCCGACACCGGCCACCGCCCCGCCGCGACCAACCACCCGGGCCGGCCGGTCGGGCCGGTCACCGAACGCGCCACCGCCGGCTTCTCCACCGAGTACGGCGGCGAACGCCCCGCCGGAGTGTGGGCGGCGCCCGGTCGGGTCAACCTGATCGGCGAACACACCGACTACAACGACGGCTTCGTGCTGCCGTTCGCGTTGCCGCAGCGCACCGTCGTCGCGGCAGCACCGGAGCAGGGGCGCCGTTGGACGGTCTGGTCCGAGCAGGCCGGTGAGCGGATCTCGTTCGGCCGGGCCGACGCCGCCGAACCGGGCCGGGTGACCGGCTGGGCGGCGTACGTCGCCGGGGTCGT
The DNA here is from genome assembly GCF_036421995.1 of Plantactinospora veratri. Taxonomy (NCBI): domain Bacteria; kingdom Bacillati; phylum Actinomycetota; class Actinomycetes; order Micromonosporales; family Micromonosporaceae; genus Plantactinospora; species Plantactinospora veratri. The sequence goes on along the minus strand of NZ_JAZGQL010000015.1, from coordinate 78,063 downwards.
CTGGGCGCTGCGCGAGGCCGGGTACGACGTACCGGTGGCCCGGCTCGCCATCGCCTCCGACGTGCCGCTGGGGGCCGGACTCTCCTCCTCGGCGGCGCTGGAGTCCGCCGTACTCACCGCCCTGGCCGACCTCGGCGAACTCGACCTGCCGCTGGACGACCGGCCGGCGCTGGCGCAGCGGGCCGAGAACGACTACGCCGGGATGCCGTGCGGGATCATGGACCAGTCCGCGTCCCTGCGCTGCCGGCCCGGCCACGCGCTCTTCCTGGACTGCCGGACGCTCGCCGTCGAGCAGGTGCCGTTCGACCTCGACGCCGCCGGGCTCGCCATCCTGGTCGTCGACAGCAACGCGCCGCACCGGCACGTCGGCGGCGAGTACGCCGCCCGCCGCGCCGCCTGCGAGTCCGCCGCCGCCGCGCTGGGCGTGCCGGCGTTGCGGGACGTGACCGTCGACCGGCTCGACGCCGCGCTGGCCCGGCTCGACGACGAGACGGTACGCCGCCGGGTCCGGCACGTGGTTACCGAGAACCAGCGGGTACGCCAGGCCGTCGAACTGCTCCGCGCCGGCCGGCTCGCCGAGATCGGGCCGCTGCTGACCGCCTCGCACGCCTCGATGCGGGACGACTTCGAGATCACCGTCCCGGAGGTGGACACCGCGGTCGAGGCGGCCCTGACCGCCGGGGCGTACGGGGCCCGGATGACCGGGGGCGGGTTCGGCGGCTGCGTACTCGCCCTGGTCGACGCGGCGGCCGCCGAGACGGTGGCGTTGGCGGTCGCCGAGGCGTACGCCGGACGTGGTTTCCGCGCCCCGTCCAGCTTCACCGTCACCCCGGGGGCCGGAGCCGAACGGATCGACTGACGGTGCGCGGGACTCCCACCGCGCGACGCCCCTGGCGGCGGGTGGTCACGGCGACTTCCGAGGTGCCGGCGGCTTCCGGGGCACCGGCGGCTTCTGCCGGCCGACGCGATAGGCGCGCAACGCCTCCCAGCGAACCGCTTCGTCCCGCTCCCGGTAGGCGACGAGTCTGACGCCGACGCAGCTCGGCCGGTCGCCCCGGTCGCGCGGCGAGAGGTGGCGGAACAGCTGTCCGGTGACTCCGTCCGGCGGGCTCAGGTAGGAACCGCCGGCGAGCCGGAAGGCGCCTTCGAAACGCCGGTCGGTCTCGAACCGCTCGTGCGGCAGCTCACGGACGAGTTCGTGTACTCCCCCGCAGCAGTCGTAGACGCCGGCCGGTGATCGGCCGGCGACGTACGTACCGACCGGGCTGAGCCGGCTGTCCGGGGTGAACTTGAGGTTGGCGTGCAACGGCGTCGGCGGGTCGAGACCCCAGGGGTACGGCTGGGAAACGCAGCCGGCAAGCGTGATCCACTCGGCGACCGTGGGAACGTCCCAGCGCCAGTCGTCACGTTCGGGCGGGCGGGGCAGCGAGCCGAGCAGGTTGCTCAGCTCCCGCCACATTCCGGCGAACGCGGACCCGTCGGACCGTTCCTGGGTGAGGACGTAGGGCGTGGCCGGGCCGGCGCCACCTGGTCGGCGCAGGATGGCGTCGACCTCGCCGACCGTCAGCGGGAAACGCATCGCCTGGAAGGGATAGGGGCAGACGGCGCTGGCGGCGAAGCTGACCAGGTCGGGGTCGAAGACCCCGGGAGCGGCGACCGCGCCGAGCCGGCCGAGCAGGATGCGTACCCGCTTCAACGTCGCCGGGTTGGCGCCGCGTTCTCTGAGCAGGCCGTCGTGTTGCTGGAGAACATCGCGGATGTGTCGCAACGTCGCCGGGTCGTCGCGGGCGATCTGCATCAGGAAGGTGACGCTCGGATAGAGCCGCTTATGGTCCTCACCGCACTGACTGATCGCCTCGCTGATCAGGGTGTGGGTCAGCTCGGGCTCGGGTTGGCCGGCGCTGGAACTCAGGTGGTTGTCGAACAACCACTGCCACGTCGCGGCGAGACGCGGTATGGCCGCCGGTTCCGTACGCAGGATCGTGTCGGTCTCCCGCAGTAGCCAGCGCTGTAGGCCCAGGCCACCGTCGTGCAGAATCGAGTCGATCAGCATGACGGTCCAGAACCGGGCGACGCTGTCCACGGGTACGTCGCGGGGCCGGTGTGCGGTGCGTACCTCGACATCGATCTCCGGCAGCGAGCGTCCGAGGAATTCGTCGAGCGGCGCCAGAGCCGGGAAGACCTCTCCGGCCGGCCTGCCCCGGAGCAAGCCCTCGGACACGCCCCGCCGTTCGAGGTAGGGCATCCAGGCCGTGGCGGCGATGCGGACGTGCGCGACCCGCCGATGCTCTGGTCTGTCGTCCGGGCCGGCACCCGACGGGCGTATCCGGACCGGCGAGGCGGCCGGGACCGGCGGCCCGACCGCGGCCGGCGGCCCGACCGCGGCCGGCGGCCCGACCGTGCCCGGCATCTCGGGCCGGTCAGGCGCGGGCAGGGCGGCGGTGCCGGCAGGCGCCGGGGACGCCGCGGCGACAAGCCCGTCTCTGGTCAGGACCAGGGTGAGAACCGCAGCTCCGAGGCTCGCGACACCCGCCAGCCAACTCGCCACCTCCAGGCTCTGCACCCCGAAGAACGTGGCGGCGAGGGCCAGACCCGCGACGACGACGAAGCCGGTGGCCCAGTAGACCGCCTTCCGTCGCCGCACCGTCACCAAAACACCGCCTGCGAACCGGACGACAGCTGTCGTCGACCGACCTGCCGTGCCCTCGGGAGTGACTCGAACACCCGCCTGCGGCTCCGAGGGCCGCCGCTCTATCCCCTGAGCTACGAGGGCCGTACGGAACCCGGGCGGGTTCCACTGTCGATGGTAACGGCGGCGCTCCACCTCGGACCCGACCCGAGAACCGCACGAACGGACCGGACCGCGGGGACACACCTCTCAGGATCGGCGCTCACGTTCCCATGCGGCATGATCGGCCTCGATCCGCTGCCACACCGCCCGCAGCCGCTCCTCCGGTACGTCGTCGAGCGGCAGTCGGAACACCTCGCGCAGCAGGGCGCGCCATTCGGCGTACCCGGAAAGCTGCCGGACCGTCGCGGAGCCGGCCACCGGCCGCTCGGAGAGCATCCGGCCACGGATGATCCGGGCACCGGTCGGGGTCCGGTGCTGCACCGTCACCACCCGCACCATTCCGGACGTCGGCGAGGTGGAGATCTCGACGTGCTTGGCCAGCAGGTCGGTCGGCCCGGTCGCGGTGGTCGGAAAGTCCATCCCGACGAACGCGCCGCCGGGCTCGTGGTCGAACCGCCAGCCACCCGGCACCGAGTCCGACGGCCGCAACCGGAACCGGTCGTCCGGACCGAACGCCCCGGCGACCAGAGGCACCGGGTCGAGCGGCCCGTCGCCCAGTCCGGTGTCCAGCCACCAGCCCTGACCGTCGAGGACGGTGGTCAGCGCGAGATGGTTGCCGCTGTCCCCGGCCGGGTCGCCGGGCTGGCCCTGCACGCCGGCCCGATGCCAGGTCACCGGATAGCCGAGGGTGGTCAGCAGCGTGGAGAAGGCCCCGTTGAGCTGGTAGCAGTAGCCGCCACGCCCCGCCACCAGGCAGCCGGCCGCCTCGACCGGGTCCATCCCCCGGGTTTCCCCCAGCGCGATCCAGACCGTCTCGTACGGCACCCGCTCGACGTGCGCGGCATGCAGGCGGTGCAGTTGCGCCACCGACGGCCGCTCCGCCCGCTCGGCCGTCGGGTCGAGACCCAGCCGGCGCAGGTAGGCGGTGGCGACCTCGTCGTCGAGCGCCGGTGGCCGCCAGAGATTTATTTTGGTCGAGGTGGAGCCGATCACCGCGTGAGCTTAGCCAGGGGCACCGACAAACTTGTTGGCTCCTCAGGTGATGACGAATCGGCTGGGTTCGCGCAGTACCTCGGCTGCGGCCGGCAGATCGCCCAGCCGGCTGGCCAGGACGGCGAGGGCGAGCCGTGCGGGTAGGCGGCCCGGGAAACACCGGTGGAGTGCCGGCATGGACAGACCCGGGGGTACGGCGGAAGCGTCCCGCCCCGGGGCGGGAGGCTCACCGATCCTCCGTCCGATCGCAGTAGCTGGCCGAACCGGTCGGCTTTTCGATGCTCCAACACGAGCCGCCGAGGACACTGTCCCAGTGGCAGCCGGGATGGTCGGCGGCCCGGACGCAGACCTCGCCGTCGGGCCCGGGTCGGCCGCAGGTGACCGGCTCGCTGTGGTTCCACTGGTCGGCTCGACTCAGCAGGGCTGGGTGTGCGGTCAGCTCGGGCCGGAGCAGGAGCAGCGCTTCGGTGTAGACGGCTGCTTTGCTGCGGGCGGTGAGCAGGTCGTGGGCCGGGAAGGTGACGTGCAGGGTGTAGCGGCGGCGCGGCTCGGTGGTCCGGCTGAGGGAACGCAGCCGCAGGTTGGGGCCGGTCTCGCGGGCGGCGTGGAGTCGGCGGTGGGCGTCGGGGTCGGTCGGTAGGTCCGGCGGGGTGGGTGGGTGGAGAGCGTGGGCGAGGGCCGCACGGACGGCCTCGGAGACGTCGGCCCGGTCGAGGACCGCGAAGAGTTCGGCGTACGGATCGGACTCTGCACTGTGGGCGGCCGGGTCGGGCTGAGGCTCCTCAGGTGGGGTTCGCTCGCGACGCGACCGGTCCCAGTGCGGCGAACTGTTCTGCGTCACGTAGACCTCCAAGCGTTGATCGTCGTCGGTGAACGGTGCGCTACAGAGAGCATGGACGCTTGAGTCGTTAGTTGCAACGTCGTAAGTAAAAAAATGTTGTCATCTATTCATGCGCAGCGTTGACAGCACTGATGCTCAACAACGACGATCGTTGAGGCTTCAGGGAGGTGAGGTAGTGGCTCCGATTCCGAGCCCGACGATCCGAGCGCGCCGGCTGCGACGAGAGCTTCGACGACTGCGGGAGGCAGCCGGCCTGACCGCCGAGAGCGTTGCGGCAGAACTCGGTTGGCACAGGTCGAAGATGATCCGAGTCGAACTCGGGCACTCGCGGATCACCCAGCAAAACGTCCAGGACCTGCTACGGATATACCAGGCATCCACCGAGGACACGGAGGCGTTGAGCGCTCTCGCCCGTCAGGCCCGCCTGAAGGGCTGGTGGAACGCGTACGGCGACGTCCTGCCCGACGACTACGTCGGCTTCGAGGCCGAGGCTTCCTCGATCAGCACCTTCGAAAGCCTGTACGTGCCAGGGCTGTTGCAGACCGAGGAGTACGCCCGCGCGATCGTCCTCGCCGGCCGGAGCACTGCCGATCCTGATGAGGTCGACCGACGGATCGCGGCGCGGAGTGCCCGCAAGGCTCTGCTGTCCCGGGACGCACCACCGAAACTCTGGATCGTCCTGGACGAGGCGGCGGTCCGACGCGTGGTCGGTGGTCCGGACGTGATGCGAGCGCAGGTCGCTCGGCTCATCGAGGCGTGCGCGCGACCGACGATCGAGATCCAGATTCTGCCGTTCACCGCTGGAGCGCATGCCGCCATGGGCGGCCCGTTCACCATCCTGGACTACGACGACCCAGTGCTCGACCCGACGATCGTCTACGTCGACAACGACGCGACGACCGCGCTACTCGAAGAGGAGGAGCAGGTGGCACGACATAGACTCATGTTCGACCACCTGCGCGCGAAGGCGCTCGACCCGGACAAGACCTGTGACTTCCTCGCCGGGGTGGCGGACGGATACCCGAGCTAGCACTGCGGAGAACCAGATGAGCGACACCACCGTCCCGGGCCGGGCCACCTGGCGGAAGAGCAGCCGCAGCAGCGCCAGTGGCTCAAACTGTGTCGAGGCCGCTGACCTAGGTCACTTGGTCGGCGTACGTGACTCGAAGGATCGGCGAGGCTCCGTGCTGTCATTCACGCACTACGCTTGGCGCAACTTCTGCCGCAACATTCCTGCCTCAGGTTGCGAGTCCGACTGAGCGGCTAGCCTGAGCGAGGCCGAGCCATCCCGTATGACTGGCATCACCAGCGCACGTACCCGTACTCACCTCCAATTGACGATCTTCTCCACCGTGGACAAGCTGGCTGGGATCAATAGCTAATACGGAGAGCCAAAGGGTAGCGCCTTCCGGCCATTAGGATGATTGAGACAAAGATCCGGGCAACTTAGGCTTTGACGTGCCGTCATCAGGCGTCCCGTCCGCCAAGCCGAGGTTAGTGGTGATCAAATGAAAGCCCAAGGCGGAGATCAACGGCGTCAAATCGACACAACTTCACGACTACGAATGAGCGAGGCACAACTATTCGATGAATTGAATGCACTGGAGCTTTGCGGCACGGAACATTTGAGCAGCCGCCACAAGCCCTTAACACTGTTGTGGATGATCGGGAGGATCGCTGACGGACGGCGGCGGTTGGTTAGCTGGCGAGAATTCCGAGAGAGGATGCCTTCCCTCCTGAAGCGGTATGGGCGCCCTCTACCAGATCCAGACCTGCGCTACCCCTTCTGGGACCTTAGGACGAGCCCCTTATGGGAAATAGTGGGGATTGAGGAGAATCTGAGTTGGCCCTACACCCCGAGTATCAGGACGTTTGATTCAAAGAACCCGTCGGCCGGCTTTATATCCGCCGCCGCAACCTTACTTAGCAGTGTGCCGGTTCGGGATCGAGCGATTAAGACGCTGACCGCCCGATTCTTCACTGAAGACCAATCAGATGCATTAATGAAAGATTTCGGGCTAACCTCTACTACCCTGACTGCCCGATCGATCGACTCCAGGCCCCACGATCAGAGCCTGGCAAACGATCAGTGCCTACAGGTCGGCGAACGCAACGAGGGGTTCCGTGCGCAATCCGCGCGTATGCAAGACGCCGATACTTCCTTCGTTTCGGCGGCCCTGGACTCCCCGTCACAAGGACCGACCAGCCAAGGTCGAACGTCGGCGGAGGATAGCTCTGCGAGGGCTGGAAATGTACCAAGTACCACCGATCAGATGCCTATCCGAGACAACGTCTACAGCAGTGCCGCCATAGTCACTGCCCGGGCAAATCGTACTCAAGGGCGACGGCAGGACGCGGTTGCCAATCGCGCCGTTGAGCTCCATGCGGAGAACCTAGCTGAGCGGTATTTTGAAGAGCGGGGATGGACCGTCGAAAGAGTCGGGCGCCTGCGGCTGGGCTTCGACCTGCTATGTCGTCACCCCGCCCAAGGAGTTCTTCATGTTGAGGTGAAGGGAACGCAGACTCGTGGCGAGGAGGTAATTCTCACGCCAAACGAGGTCCACCACAATCTAGACCTCGAACACTGCGATGCAGACCATGCCCTCTACGTGGTTGCCGATATCCAATTGTTGGGACCTGGAGACATTGAATGCACTGGAGGGCGCGAGTACTGCTTCTGGCCATGGCATATCAATGGATCGACCCTAACCCCGACGCAATATCTATATAAGTTGCCCGTCACCCAGAGAGCGAAGGGCGAGCATGCGACGCGCGGCAGACAGCCAGAGTCCGTGACATCAATAATCGATGGTTTCGTTTCTCGGCGCGAGACACTGAAGCCTTCCAATGGAGAGCGAGTTGAGTTCTGTCCCGCTTGTGGGATTGCTCCTTCCAATCTCGGTCGTTGTCGATGCTCTTGAGGAACATCAGGGGTTAGGGCTTTGCCTATCCCGGCGTTACCATCAGATCGCGCGTCCGGGCTCTGGCGCCGCCGCTCTCCGCAGCCGTCCGGCCGCAACCTGTGCACCACCCGTCCGCCGAGCGGGGCGCCGATCACAGCATCGCGGGCGGCGAACAGAAGAGATGCTGTGGCCCGTTCAGCGGATACTTCCCGCGACCGTCGGCGCCGGGTTTCGGCGCGGCGGCCTCACTCTGGAGTACGGCGCCGAGGCAGAAGACCACTTCCCGCACCGGCTCCGGGAGCTTGAACCTGCTGGAGTAGGGCCGGTTGGCGCGCAGCGGCAGGTGGACCGAGAACTCCTCGCTGACTTCCTCGCCGGGTGGGACGACCACGCCCTCGATGGTGCCGATCGCTTCGACGTTCAACCCGGGTGGGATGGCGAAGGTGCGCTTGGCCACCTCGACCGTGTCATCCTTCCGGACGGTCACGTACACGTCCTCGGGATGCGATGCGGCGTCGTCCTCCACCCCGACGTAGGCGACGATCGGTTCCGTTCCCTGGTTGCGCAGTGTGTAGCGGATGTCAAGGGCCGCCGCCCGAGGGGCGACCTCCGCGTCGAAGCTAGCCGACGGCTTGACGCCGGTCGGGGTCCACTCCGGCTCGAAATCCTCGTACGGCTCCGCGCAGCCAGCCAGGATGACGAGGGCAAGCGCCGCGCCGCCGACGAGAAGCAACCTCTTGATCATGAATAGGAAGTCCTCTTCGGCTGGCCCAGCTCGTCCCGGAAGGCATTTTCGGTGTAACTGTAGGGGTGGTCGGGGTCGATCTGGCCGGGTGTGTTCGGGTCGTCGTCCTCGTCGATCGGCAGGCCGACTGCCTGCCGCTCGTCATTCTCGACCCCGACATCGTCCGGCCCCTCATGGTCACCGGAGGCGGAGGTGTCGTTCCCGAAGTCGTAGACGTGCGCAAACTCGTGGAAGAGGCCCACGACCGGCGGGCGCTCGTTCGACGCCCCCGTCGACAGCCGCTCCGGGTTGTAGCCGACCTTGTAGTCCTCGCCCAGAACCCAGTTCGTGGTGTACGAGGCGTTGTTGGCACCATCTTCGCGGATGACGAGCGGGTTGCCCTGGTACGCGATGTCGCCGAGCACCGGCCAGTCGGCGGCGATCGCGGCCGAGTCGTTGCGGATGTCGTCGAGCTCGGCGAGTATCTGCTGCCCGATCGGGGAGGCGCGCATCATGTCGAGGTCGGCGCGGACCCGCTCCTGGAACTCGGCCGGCCCGTCGATCTTGATGTACTGCGCCGCGTCGCTCACCTCGATCCGCACGTCCTGGCGTACCCCGGTGACCTGGTCCTCGTCCTGCCGGTAGGCGGTGTCGGCGCCACCGCCACCCGCGACCGTGTCGCGACCGTGGCCGGCGTAGAGCACGTCGTCGCCGGAGCCGCCGTCGAGCCGGTCGTTGTCCCGGCCGCCGGAGACGATGTCCCGGCCCGCACCGCCGTGCACGGTGTCATCGCCGGTCGCGCCTTCGAGGTAGTCCGCACCCTCGCCTCCGGAGACGTTGTCGTTGCCGGAGAGTCCGTAGACGACGTCGTCGCCCCGCCCGCCGGCCAGCAGGTCGTCGCCGCCCTGACCATCGGTGTAGTCCCGGCCGGAGCCGGTCGAGGCGTAGTCGTTCCCGGCGCCGCCGTACACCTTGTCGTCACCGTGCAGGCCGATGATCCGCTCGTTGCCGTCTCCGCCGCGCAGCATGTCGTTGCCCTCGCCGCCGAGCAGGGTGATGCTCAGATTCGCGCCCTTGGGCACCTCGACTGTGTCGTTGCCCTCCCCGGCGCGGATCGTCACCGGCGTGCCCTCGGGGTAGCGATACGTGACGCCGTTGACCTCGACGACCACCTGCCCGGTCGCCGGGTCGCGGGTCACCTTGACGTTGTCGTTGCCCGGACCGGTGTTGACCACGGCCTGGCCGTCGACCATCAGCACCGAGACGCCGGTCGCCTCCGCCGGCAGCATGAACGGGTCCGCCGTACCGGCGGAGACGCCGTCCCACTGCGTCGAGATGGCGTCCCATTCCGGTGCGGAGAAGCCGCTCAGCTTTCCCTTCAGGGCGTCGTCAAGCTCCTTGCGCAGGTTGCTGGCCCGGTTGGTTGCCTCGCTGACCTGGGTGGCCTGTGCCGGCTGGTTCCACCGGAAGACGATCTGACCACCCGCCTGCCAGCTCGGCACGGCGCCCATAATCTGCTCGCGTTCGCCGTCGAGCGCATTCTGATACCACCGCAGCAGCTCGGCCACGCCCTCCAGCGCCGAGGCAAGCCGGTCGGCCTGGCTGCCCATCGTGTCGAGGCTGCCGAACACCTTGGACTGGTGCTGGCCGAACGAGTCGCGAGCCGTCCCCGCCCAGTCCGAGCCGAGCAACTTCCGGCTGTCCGCGTCGAGGTCGTCGCCGACCGCGACGCTCGCCTTGCCGAAGCGCCGCCACGCCGACGCGGCACTGTCGATCCGGCCCGGGTTGGCCTGGAGGTCCCAGAGCGCGGCGTCGACCCGGATCTCCCGATCCTCCGGCGGGATGCCCATCGACGAGTCCTCTCCCTAGATCGGGATGTTGCGATGATCGCGGCGATGTCGCTCGGCGGCTCGCTCGTCGGACTGCCGATAGGCGAAGGCGACCTGGAGCAGGCTCTCGTTGTCGACCTCCAGCACGCCGATGACGCGCTCGACGGCCGTACCGGCGCTGCCTGCCATGGTGTTGTAGGCGTCGTTGAGCTGGCCGGCCGGGCTGACCCGCCCGAAGTCAGCCGGCGAGAGCACGGCGTCGGCGCGCACCGCGCGCAGCGCGGACGCGAGTTCGGTGGAATTGTCCAGATAGGACTGCGCGACCCTGACGATCTCCACCGGATCGGCACGCACCTCGTCCCCCATGCCCGTCCACGCTACCGCTGGGCTGCCAGCAGGGTTATCCACAGGTTCCCGACTGCAGGGTGACGAGATGGTTGCGCTTCGTGCTATAACCTCCGAGTCAATTTCACCTGATAATCGGGGGTATCGGGATCATGGAGACAACCGAGCCGGGGTGGCGGCCGGAGTATCGCGGCGATGACGCCAGCGTGGGCAACGTCGGCTCGGGTAAAGAACTCGGCGCCCACCTCTACTACCTCTACCGGGCTGGCCGCAACGAGCTGCCGCGGATCGCCAGGACCTACGCCGACGTGACCGTGCTGGTGCACCAGACGGCCGGGGCGATGGAAGGGCAGTTCGACCTGCCTGGCCGAGGGATCGGCCCGGCCCAGCAACGCCTGCTGGAGTTGCGCGCCGAGGTACAGGACGTGTTGCGGCTGACCTCGCTGCGGATGTCGGAGGTCGGCGCCGCGCTGGTGACGATCGCCGACCGGTACGCGGCCACGGACGAGGCGGCGGCGGAAGAGTTCGCCCGGCTCCTCGGCAACAACGCGTCGGACTACCAGCACCGCGCCCTCGCCCCGCCCGACCCCCCGGCCCCCGGAGAACCGCCGCTGGTACGCCACATCCCTCGCAACATCGTTGACTGACCTGGCCAGACGGGAGACGCCATGGTCGACACCTCGATTCCCTTCGACTACCGCCAGATGCACCAGTACCTCAACGAGATCGGCACCTACCTGGCCGAGCTGCACTACATCGACCAGGTGTTCGCGTACATGGAAGACAAGGAGTCCAGTTCGTTCGACGTCTTCCTTGAGGTAGCCGCCCTCGGAACATCCCAAGGTTCGTGGATCAAGGTCGACTTCACCGGGACTGTCTCGTTCAGCCGGACGTGGCGCGTGCCGGAGCCGTTCCCACCACGCCTGATCTGGCAGGATTCGTTGGAAGAGGAAATCCAGCAGCAGGTCAAGGACTACAAGGCAAAGGCGTCCGGCTGGGCGTCGGACAACATGGACTCGATCCGGGCGATGGTCAAGCCACTGGCCCATCCGACCGGATCCGTCTATTTCAACGACATCATCCAGCCGGTACGGGACGCACTGGCCCGGCTCGAGGACTTCGTACCCCACGACTTCGGCAAGCTGCGGTACAGCCTCGGCCACTGGTCCGGTGAGGCGGCCGAGGATTTCGCCACGAACTTCTACGACCCGTTCGAGCGCACCCTGGCAAGCCATCACCGGATGCTCGCCTCGCTCGTCGCCGGCCTGGAGGCCGCGCACACCACCGTCGAGCTCAGCCAGCAGAGCCTGATGAACGTGCTGCACGCCACCCGCGAAGCGCTCCTGGAACAGTTGCACCGACGGCCCGCGCAGGCGGCAGCGCAGCAGCAGGAGCAGTCCACCAAGCACGCCATGGTCATTGTCAGCGCGTTCGTCCCCATGGCCAAAGGCCGGGACCTCTGGGCCAACAGCCTCGACATGGCCAGCGCCGGCAGCTCCGCACTGACAAGCGGAGCAGCCCCAAACCCCATGGATCGACATGCCCTGACCGGAGGCACCGCCGAGGAGCTCGTACAGGCCCTGGCCGAGGTCATCAAGGTCATCAATGACAACTCGGAAGAGCAGTACGAGGAGCTTAATGGGCAAGTGAAGGGCGTCCTCGCTCGGATGGAATCCATTCGGGACACAGCAGACGGGGAAGACGGGCGACTGGTGCCTCGACAGCCCCGGCTGCTCGACGGCACCAACAGCAGGGACTTCCATCTACCGCGGGCTCGATGAACGGAGTTGTCGGCATGCAGGTACGTCGTCGGAATCGCTATCCAATCGTTCGACGCGGAACAGTGCTGGCCGCTGTTGTCACCCTCGTCATCGGCGGGTGCGACTCCGACCCGAAGCCAACCGAGACCCCCGAGCCACGCGTGACGTACGGGCAGGCGACGCCGGACATGTGCGAACGCATGAAGCTGGCGGAGGTCGCTACACGATTCGGCCTGAAACTCCGCTCCTCGGACGATCCGACAGTACGGTTCGATCCTCGGGGCAACAACGTCTACCTGAGCTGCGCCATCAGAGCCTTCGACGACAGTGAACGATTCCGTACCGAGGTCGGGGAGTTTGATCCGGCCGGCACCGTCAGGCTGCGGACGTACCCGAAACAGGAGGATGCCGAGAAAGCCCACGAGGCCGAGGTGATCTCGCTGCGGAAGTTCGCGGAATCCAAGCCGGAGATATCGACACAGGATGTCAGCGGCTGGTGGGACGAAGGAGTCTACTTTCAGACGGTGGTTCCGATCGAGCCGAAGCAGTATCCCCGAGCCAAGAACCTTGACGCCGCCGGGGTAGAGGTTCTGTACGAGCTACGCCACGGCAACCTGCGCGTCACCACCCGCATCGACAACCGGGCAGCAACCCCAGAAATCGAGCAGGTCCTCGCCTTCCTCCGTGACTTCGCCCAGGCGTTCACCAAGGAGGCGGTTTCCCACCTCTCCCGGACCGGACCAAGCTGATCCGTCATGACACGATTCCACAACCCCTCGCCGGAACGGGTGCACCCGCCGATCGCCGGCTTCCACCACCAGGCCGAGGTCAACTCGCCGCGCTGCTTGGTGCTCTCCGACCAGTTCGGAATCCGACCTGGCGGGCATGTGCCGGACGACTCGATCGAACAACTGGTGATCGCGCTCGACAACGTCCGTTGGAACCTCTTCGCCGCCGGCCTACAGGTCAGGGATGTGGTAAAGCTGACCATCTATCTTGTCGGCGACGTTGACATGGATCGGCTGCGAGCCGAACTCGCCCGCTGGCTCGTCCGCCACAAACCGACCCTGAGCATCCTGTTCGTCGCCGGGCTCGTCGGTCCGAGCTTCCGGGTACAGGTAGACGCCCTGGCCGCCCACTGAACCACCGGGGGCGGCACCGCCACCCGACGGTCAGCCGGCCTCGACGATCATGCCGGCGCCGACCGTACGGTTGGTCGCCTCGTCGATCACGATGAAGCCACCCGTCGTCCGGTTGCGCCGGTACTCGTCCGCGAGCAGCGGCACGGTGGTCCGCAGCCGTACCCGGCCGATCTCGTTGAGCCGCAGTTCGGCGGCGGACTCGTCCCGGTGCAGCGAGTTCACGTCGAGCCGGTACCGCAGGTTACGGATCACCGCCCGGGCGGACCGGGTGGTGTGCTTGATGGCGTACTTGCCGCCGACCCGCAGCGGTTTGGTCTCGTCCATCCAGCAGATCATCGCCTCGACGTCCTGGGCCACCGCCGGGGCGTTGGTCGGCCGACAGATGAGGTCGCCCCGGGAGATGTCGATCTCGTCGGTGAGCCGCACCGTCACCGACATCGGCGGGAACGCCTGCTCGACCGGGCCGTCGGCGGTCTCGATCGCCGCGATCCGGCTGGTGAACCCGGACGGCAGCACCATCACCTCGTCGCCCGGCTTGAGCACCCCGGAGGCGACCTGCCCGGCGTAGCCCCGGTAGTCCGTGACCGTGGTCGACTGTGGACGGATCACGTACTGCACCGGGAACCGTACGTCGACCAGGTTACGGTCGCTGGCGATGTGCACGTGTTCGAGGTGGTGCAGCAGCGAGGAGCCTTCGTACCAGGGGGTGTTCTCGGACCGGCTGACGATGTTGTCGCCGTGCAGCGCCGAGATCGGCACCACGGTCAGGTCCGGCACGTCCAGCTTCGCCGCGAACGCGGTGAACTCGTCCGCGATCCGCTCGAAGATTTCCTGGGACCAGTCGACCAGGTCCATCTTGTTGACGCAGAGCACCAGGTGCGGCACCCGGAGCAGCGAGCAGAGGAACGCGTGCCGGCGGGACTGCTCGACCAGCCCCTTGCGGGCGTCGACCAGGATCAGCGCCAGGTCCGCCGTGGAGGCCCCGGTCACCATGTTCCGGGTGTACTGGATGTGCCCGGGGGTGTCGGCGATGATGAACTTCCGCCGGGGGGTGGCGAAGTACCGGTACGCGACGTCGATGGTGATGCCCTGCTCGCGCTCGGCCCGCAGCCCGTCGGTGAGCAGCGCCAGGTTGGTGTACTCGTCGCCCCGGGCCGCGCTGACCGCCTCGACCGCTTCGAGCTGGTCGGTGAAGAGCGACTTGGTGTCGTAGAGCAGCCGGCCGATCAGGGTGGATTTGCCGTCGTCGACGCTGCCGGCGGTGGCGAACCGGAGCAGGTCCATCGCACGGGTCTCGGTCGGGACCACGGTCGCCGTCATCAGAAGTACCCTTCCCGTTTGCGGTCTTCCATCGCCGCCTCGCTGACCCGGTCGTCGCCCCGGGTGGCGCCGCGTTCGGTGATCCGGGTCGCGGCCACCTCCTCGATCACCATCTCGACGGTGTCCGCCGCCGACCGGACGGCGGCGGTGCAGGAGGCGTCGCCGACGGTGCGGTAGCGGACCCGCTCGACGAAGGGCGTCTCGCCGGCCCGGGGGGAGATGAACTCGTTGACCGCGTAGAGCATGCCGTCCCGCTCGACGACCTCGCGCTCGTGCGCGTAGTAGATCGACGGCAGCCCGATCTTCTCCCGGGCGATGTAGTGCCAGACGTCCAGCTCGGTCCAGTTGGAGAGCGGGAACACCCGGATCGACTCGCCCGGGTGGTGCCGGCCGTTGTAGAGGGACCACAGCTCGGGGCGCTGGTTCTTCGGATCCCACTGGCCGAAGTCGTCGCGGAAGCTGAACACCCGCTCCTTGGCCCGGGCCTTCTCCTCGTCCCGGCGGGCGCCGCCGAAGAGGGCGTCGAAACGGTACTTCTCGATCGCCTCCAGCAGCACCGGCGTCTGGATCCGGTTGCGTACCCCGTCGGTCGGCTCCTGGACCAGTCCGGACTCCAGCGCCTCCGGCACGCTGGCCACCACCAGTTGCAGCCCCATCTCGGCGACCCGCCGGTCGCGGTAGGCCAGTACCTCGGGGAAGTTGTGCCCGGTGTCGACGTGCATCACCGGGAACGGGATCCGGGCCGGCGCGAACGCCTTCTCGGCGAGCCGGAGCATGACGATCGAGTCCTTGCCGCCGGAGAAGAGCAGCACCGGCCGCTCCAGTTCGGCGACCACCTCGCGGATGACGAAGATGCTCTCGGCTTCCAGCGCGTCGAGATGGGAGACCCGGTAGGCCGCTGGCGAGGTCATCGCGTCACCTCGCCGCGCCCGCCGACGGAATCCGGCTCCCCGGTGCTGAGCTGGCCGATCCGCTCGCCGCGCCCGCTCATGCCGGCCCTCGTTCGTGCTGCTCGCCCATGGGATTCCAGACCCTCCCGGTCGGTTAAGTCGCCATGTCCCGGCCTAGGGTACCCGGAGGTGGCGCTGCAGCGCTGCGAGCAGCCGAGGAGCGAGATCCTTACGGCACACCACCAGATCCGGCAGGCGGGGATCGGCCTGGTTGTATTTCAGCGCGGATCCGTCGATACGGGAAGCGAAAAGCCCGGTGGCCGTCGCCACAGCGACCGGCGCCGCCGAGTCCCACTCGTACTGGCCGCCAGCGTGCACGTACCCGTCCACCTCGCCACTGATCACCGCGGCGATCTTCGCGCCGGCCGAGCCCATCGGCACCAGCTCGGCGCCGAGTTCGGCGGCCAGGTCGGTGAGGAAGACCGGCGGCCGGCTCCGGCTCGCCGCCAGCCGGACCCGCCGGGCCGTGCCGTCCGGGCCGGCCGATCCGGTACCCCCGGTCGCCGCCGCGAGCGTCATCGGCGGGTACGACGGCGGCTGGTCGGTGCCGAGCACCCGGTGCTGGGCGGGGAGCCCGACCGCGGCGCCGACGATGCCGTGCGCGGTGCCGGCCCGCCGGGCCCAGAGCGCCACGTGCACCGCCCAGTCCGTCCGACCCTCCTCGGCGAACTCCCGGGTACCGTCCAGAGGGTCGATGATCCAGACCCGGTCGGCGCCCAGCCGGGGCGCCACCTCCGGCTCCGCCCCGGCGGCCCAGGCGAGCCGGGCGCCCTCGTCCTCCTCCGACAGCACCGCGTCGGCGGGCCGCCACCGGGCCAGCTCGGTGCGGAGCAGTTCGTGCGAGACCTTGTCCCCGGCCGCCTTCAACGCCCCCGGGTCGGCGAAGCCCATCTCGGTCCGGAGTTCCAGCAGGGCCTGACCGGCCCGACCTGCCAGCCAGCGGGCGAACTCCCCGTCGATCACCGGCGGCGCGGCCATCAGGGCATCTCCAGGGAGCCGGCCCCGCCGGCCGCTTGACGCGAGATCATCGTTGTCAGCCTCCTCACCCGCGGCGAAAAGACTACCGGCCGAGGCGCGACTGCGGGGTGGACCGCCGGCCCGCCACACCGGGCACTGTCCGTCCGTCGCAGGTCAGGTGCCGCCGTGGTACGTGTTCTGCGCCCACTCCAGGCCACGCCCGACGACCGCCTCCGCCGCGTCCGCCGCGCGGTCCACCAGGAACTCCAGCTCCTTGCGCTCCACGGCGGAGAAATCGGAGAGTACGAAGTCGGCCGGGTCCTGCCGTCCCGGCGGCCGCCCGATCCCGAACCGCACCCGCAGATAATCCTTCGTCCCCAACGACTTGGACATCGACCGCAGCCCGTTGTGCCCGCCCTCGCCGCCACCCTGCTTCAACCGGATCTGCCCGTACGGAATGTCCAACTCGTCGTGTACCGCGACCACCTGGTCGACCGGCACCTTGTAGAACTGGGCCAGCGCCGCCACCGGCCCGCCCGAGAGGTTCATGTACGTCAACGGCTTCGCCAGCAGCAGCTTCGGCCCGCCGAACCCGAGCCGCCCCTCGGCCACCTCGGCGACCGCCCGAAGGTGCCGGCCGAACTTCGCGCCGATCCGCCCGGCGAGCAGGTCGGCCACCATGAAGCCGACGTTGTGCCGGTGCCGCGCGTACTCCTTACCGGGATTGCCGAGCCCGACCAGCAACCACGGATGAAGCTCCTCCGCCACGCCGCTCTTTCCCCTCTGCTCACCGACCCGCCGAGCGCCACAGTACGAACCCGCTGGGCGTCACAGTACGAGAACAGGCGCCCCCGAACGTCCGGGGGCGCCTGTGGAGACGGTTGTCGCTCAGGCCTCCGCGGCGGCCTGCGCGGGTGCGCCCTGGTTGTCGCCCTCGGCCTCGGCGGCCTCGGCACCGGGGCCCTCGGCACCGGCTTCCTCCTCGGCCTCCTCGGTCGGCTCCTCGCCGGCCTCGGCGGCCATCTGCTCGGCGGTCGGCGCCTGGGTGACGAGCGCGAGGATCTGCTCCGGGTCGGCGACCAGCTCCACACCCTGCGGCAGCCGTACGTCCGCCGCGGTCACCTGCGCACCGACCTCGAGCCCGTCGAGGGAGACCTCGAAGCTCTCCGGCAGCCGGGTCGCGTCGGCGCTCACCGACAGGGTGTTCTGCTCGTGCACGACCAGGGTGTCCCGGGCCGGCTCGCCGGTCAGGTGCACCGGCACGTCGACGGTGACCTTCTCACCCCGGCGGACCAGGATCAGGTCGATGTGCTCGAAGGTGTCCTTGATCGGATCACGCTGGATGGCCTTCGGCAGCGCGAGCGCCTGGGTGCCGTCACTGATCTCGATCGCGAACAACTGGTTGGCGCCACCGTGCCGGATGGCGGCGGCGAACTCACGCGCTGGCAGCGCGATGTGCTTGGGCTTTTCGCCGTGGCCGTACAGCACGGCGGGCACCTTACCGGCCCGGCGGGTACGACGGGCACCACCCTTGCCGAACTCGGTGCGGGGCTCGGCGCTGATCTTTACCTCGGACACGGGAAGACTCCTGATACGGTCACTGCGTCGCTACGTCGGCTGGCGGTTGCGGTGCTAGGGCGAGGGGGCGCGCTGGGGGCTTTGCGTGTGGCCACTGCCCGGAGCACCGCGTCGATGACGGTGCGTCCGTGCGGCGCTTGCTTCAGCGGCCCGCAGGGCACCCTCGCCGTGGCAACCGCACCAGTCTACCCGAGGCCCGATGCGGGTTCGCGGCGGTCCCCGCCCAGGCAGCTCGACATCATTCGCGATCCGCCAATTCCGCCTCTGGATCACGCTGCCGGACCGCTCCGGAGGGGACGCGCCGGACCGCCCCGGAGGGGGCGAGGGTCAGCTCAGCCCGCCGAAGAGGGTGGTCACCGAGCCGTCGTCGAAGACCTCGCGGATCGCCCGGGCCAGCAGCGGCGCGATGGAGAGCACGGTGAGCTTGTCGAGCTGCTTCTCCGGCGGCAGCGGCAGGGTGTTGGTCACCACCACCTCGCTGATCCGGCTGTTCTTCAGCCGTTCCGTCGCCGGGTCGGAGAGCAGGGCGTGGGTCGAGGCCACCAGCACGTCCGCGGCCTTCGCCTCGTGCAGGATCTCGGCCGCCTTGCAGATGGTGCCACCCGTGTCGATCATGTCGTCGACGATCAGGCAGACCCGATCCTCGACGTCCCCGACCACCCGGTTCGCCACCACCTGGTTCGGCTTCGACGGATCCCGGGTCTTGTGGATGAACGCCAGCGGGCAGCCGCCGAGCCGGTCGGTCCAGCGCTCGGCCACGCGTACCCGGCCCGAGTCCGGGGCCACCACCGTCATCGGGCGGCCGGCGTACTTGCGCTGGACGTACTCGGCCAGGATGTCCATCGCGAAGAGGTGGTCGACCGGGCCGTCGAAGAAGCCCTGGATCTGCGCGGTGTGCAGGTCCACCGTGAGGATCCGGTTGGCGCCGGCCGTCTTCAGCAGGTCCGCCACCAGCCGGGCGGAGATGGGCTCCCGGCCGCGGTGCTTCTTGTCCTGCCGGGAGTACGGGTAGAACGGCAGCACCACGGTGATCCGCTTGGCCGAGCCGCGCTTCAACGCGTCGACCATGATCAGGGTCTCCATGACCCACTTGTTCACGCCGTGCGTGACGGACTGCACCACGAAGGCGTCCGAACCACGCACCGACTCCTTGAACCGTACGAAGATCTCACCGTTGGCGAACTCGTAGGCGTCCGACGGTGTCGGCGCCACCCCGAGCACCTCACCGATCTCCGTGGCCAGCTCCGGAAATCCCCTTCCGGAGAAGAGCATCAGACTCTTGCGATTTTCGGCGACGATGCTGCCCATCGGCTCGTCTGCTCCCGTTTGTCGGTGGGTCACCCGGCGTTGGGCCAGAGACTATTCGGTTGCAGTATCTCCCGAGGCCGGACGACCTTCACCCGCTACGGAGCCCCCGTGGAGTGGCTCACCTTCGCTTGCGCCGGGCGCCCCCTGTCCGGCACGCTCCGCCGCCGCCGCGGACTTCGTACCGGGCCGGCGGCGCAGTACCCAGCCGTCGATGTTGCGCTGCTGGGCCCGGGTGATCGCGAGCGCACCCGGCGGTACGTCGCTGGTCACCGCGCTGCCCGCCGCCACGTACGCCCCGGCGCCCACCTCGACCGGCGCCACCAGGCTGGTGTCGCAGCCGACGAAGGCCGCCTCACCCACCACGGTGTGGCTCTTCCTGACCCCGTCGTAGTTCACGAAGAGCGTCCCGGCGCCGATGTTGGCCCGCGCCCCGATGGTGGCGTCACCGACATAGCTGAGGTGGGGCACCTTGGCACCCTCGCCGATCTCGGACTTCTTCACCTCGACGAAGGTGCCGACCTTCGCCTTCTCCCGCAGCGTCGCCTCCGGCCGCAGGTACGCGTACGGCCCCACGCTCGCCCCCGGACCGACCGCCGCGCCGACCGCGTGCGCCCGGAGCACCGTGGCCCCGGCGCCGACGGTGGTGTCGATCAGCGTCGTGTCCGGGCCGACGGCGGCCTCCGGACCGACGGTGGTGGCCCCACAGAGCTGGGTGTTCTGGTCCACCACGGCGTCCCGACCGAGGGTGACCGTGACGTCGATCCAGGTCGTCGCCGGGTCGAGCAGCGTCACCCCGGTACGCATCCAGCCCTCGTTGACCCGGTCGCGCAGCAGCCGGCGCAGCGCCGCCAACTCGACCCGGTCGTTGCAGCCCAGCGTCTCGGTGGCATCCGCCGCCACGTGCACCGCCACGGCTTCGCCGGTCGCGGCGAACTGGCCGAAGACGTCGGTCAGGTATTCCTCGCCCTGGTCGTTGTCGGTGGAGAGCTTGCCGAGCGCGTCCCGCAGCAGTGCGGCGTCGAAGGCGTAGATCCCGGCGTTGATCTCCCGGATCGCCCGCTGGGCCGGACTGGCGTCCCGCTCCTCCACGATCCGCTCCAGTCCGCCGTCGGCGCCCCGGACGATCCGGCCCAGGCCGGTCGGATCGGGCACCTCGGCGGCGAGTACGGTCGCCGCCGCCCCGGCGGACTCGTGCGCGGCGACCAGCTCCATGACGGTCTCCGGACGCAGCAGCGGCACGTCTCCGTTGAGTACCACGACGGTGCCACCGGCGTCCGGCGCGCTCTCCAGGGCGATCCGGACGGCGTGCCCGGTGCCGTTCTGCTCGGCCTGGAGCACCGGCTCGGCGTACGGGGCGACCTCGCGCAGGTGCGCGGTGACCTTGTCGGCGCCGTGGCCGACCACCACCAGCGTGCGGTCCGCCGACACCGGGGCGGCCGCCACCAGTACGTGGCCGAGCAGGCTGCGGCCGAGGATCGGATGGAGCACCTTGGGTAGCGCCGACTTCATCCGCTTGCCCTCACCGGCGGCGAGGACGACGACGGTGCGGAGGCGGGGCTGGGACACGAGAATGCTCCCGTCAGAAACGGCCGACAGTGTGCGGCCCCATGCTAACCAGGCACCGGCGACGATGGGCGAAGCTCCCGGGAGAGGATTCGAACCCCTACAATCAGGACCAAAACCTGACGTCCTGCCATTAGACGACCCGGGACCACTTAAAAGGGACAAACTTCCCTTCAGTCGGAGAGCATCTACACCCTACCGCCCCGCCTCCAGATCCTCATCCGTCATCCCCCGCATGATCCCCTCGATCTTCCAGTACAGCCGGCTGGAGCCGGGAACCTCGATGACCAGGCAGCCCCGATAACCGTCGCCGGTATTCCGCCGGTTGGTCGCCGGCCGGTGCCGCTTGAGCGAGGGCCTCCGGAACGCCTCCACCGGCACGCCGACCAGGTCGGACCACCACCGGGCAGCGGCGGTCGCGTCCGCCGTCTCGTGGATGCTGAGCTGGAACCGGAGGACCGTCCGCCGCATCCCCAGTGCCTCGACGAAGCGGAGAAACAGTAGGACTAGGCCAGGGTCGCTGTTGACGAACTTGACGCGGCAGTCGTTCGGGCGCCACGGCTTGGCCTTGGCACCCTCACACCAGTAGATCGCCGCGCCGACCAGGATCAACTCGCGATAGCGAAGTGTCTTCACCCAATCCGCCGTGGCCTTGACCGTCTCCGCTCGCGCTGCGTCCCGGGCCGCTCGGTGCGGACCCCAGAGCGCGTCGGTCATCCGCCGGGAATGCGCTCGTCTGCGGTCGGCCTCGGCCTCCGGGTCCGGGTCGAGCGGCAGGTGCCGGACCCACCGGTACGCGGTCGACTTCGCCACCCCCAGCTCGGCGGCGATCTCCGGCACCGAGCGGCCCGCCCCGCGCAGCTCGACGGCCCTGGCCCGCAGCTCGTCCTTCGCGTTGGGCCGTTTCGTCCACTCCGGCGCGGGAACATCCCGCAGCAACACCGCCAACCGGTCCTTGCCGATGCCGAGCCGCCGCCTGATCTCGCGGGCGGAGAGCAGCTCGACCGTACGCAGACGATGCGCCTCGGCGGCGAGCGGATCGATCACGACCAGGAGATTAGAGCTCGTGTACGACAAGAACCGTCGATGGCTGACAGCCGATTCCCAGTTCGCGTCCATGGCAGACTACGGCAGCGTAGGTTACGGTGACGTAGGCGTAAGTTACCGCTCTTCCCCCTACGCTCAGCGAGGTGCCATGTCCTCCGTCCTGCTCGAACAACCGGCCGCCGGCGCCAAGAAGGGCCCCAAGCCACTCACCGACGGCGTCCAGTCCAAGGGCATACTCGTCGCCCTCTGGTCCTTCGTCACGATCCCCTTCCTCGCCCTGATCGCCGCCGTGCCGGTGGCCTGGGGCGGATGGCTGAGCTGGACCGACATCGCCATCGCCGGAGTGTGGTACGTGGTGGCCGGACTCGGCATCACGGTGGGCTTCCACCGGTACTTCACGCACGGGTCGTTCAAGGCCAAGCGCTGGCTGCGGGTGGCCCTCGCCGTCGCGGGTTCGTTCGCGGTCCAGGGAAACATCACCCAGTGGGTCGCCGACCACCGCCGGCACCACGCCTTCTCCGACCTGGAGGGTGACCCGCACTCACCGTGGCGCTTCGGCAGCAGCGTGTGGGGTCTGACCAAGGGTCTCTTCCACGCCCACGTCGGCTGGCTGTTCAAGCGGGAACTCTCCAACCGCGAGCGGTTCGCCCCCGACCTGATCGCCGACAAGGACATCAACCGGGTCGACCGGCTCTTCCCGCTGCTGGTGGCCCTCTCCCTGCTCACCCCGGCGCTGGTCGGCGGCCTGGTCACCTGGTCCTGGCAGGGTGCGCTGACCGCGTTCTTCTGGGCCGGCCTGGTCCGGGTCTCGCTGCTGCACCACATCACCTGGTCGATCAACTCGGTCTGCCACGTCTACGGCGAGCGCCCGTTCGAGGTGCGCCAGGGCGACCGGGCGACGAACTTCTGGCCGCTGGCGATCCTGTCCTTCGGGGAGAGCTGGCACAACCTGCACCACGCCGACCCGACCTGTGCCCGGCACGGCGTACTGCGGGGTCAGGTCGACATCTCGGCCCGGGTCATCTGGCTGTTCGAGAAGGTCGGCGCCGCGTACGACGTGCGGTGGCCGAAGCCCGAGCGGGTTGCCGCGAAACTACTCAAATCAACACCGTCGCAGTGACCCGTGACGCGCCCGGGCACCCGGCCACGAGCGTCTTCCTGGCAGGATGGCCGGGTGACGGAGCGCAGCGAGGGCGCCACCAGGGACGATCCGAGTCGGCGTGGCGTCGCGAAACAGCAGCGGGATAGCGGGGTGACAGACGGTCCGGGAACCGACCGCAGCCTCGGGCGCCGGCAGGTCAAGGCTCCGGCGCCACCGCTCCCCAAGTCCGTTTCCCGGGTTCGGATGCCCGCGGCCCAGCGCCGGGAGCAGCTCATCGCCATCGGCCGGCAGGCCTTTGCCGAGCGCGGGTTCGACGCGACCTCGATCGAGGAGGTCGCCGCCCGCGCCAAGGTCTCCAAGCCGGTGGTCTACGAGCACTTCGGCGGCAAGGAGGGCCTCTACGCGGTCGTCGTGGACCGGGAGGTCCGTGCCCTGCTCGACCGGGTCACCACCGCGCTGACCGCCGGGCATCCCCGCGAGTTGCTGGAGCAGGCGGCGCTGGCCCTGCTCGACTACATCGAGGAGGAGACGGACGGCTTCCGGGTGCTGGTCCGGGAGTCGCCGGTGCTCTCCGCGACCGGCAACTTCAGCAGCGTGATGAACGACGTGGCGCATCAGGTGGAGCACATCCTGGGTGCCGAGTTCAAGAGCCGGGGCTACGACCCGAAGCTCGCCGAACTCTATTCGCAGTCCCTGGTCGGCATGGTGGCGTTGAGTGGCCGATGGTGGCTCGAGGTACGCAAGCCGCGCAAGGAGACGGTGGCCGCGCACCTGGTCAACCTCGCCTGGAACGGCCTGTCCCACCTGGAGGCCAAGCCGACCCTGCTCACCCGCCGGACCCGCTGAGCCGCCAGGTCCGGCGTCGCCGCAGGGTGGGCCTCAGCGGCCGGGGCGGGCGCTCGAACTGCTGTGCATCTCGCGTTCCTCCTCGGCGTGCTCCGCCGGGCCGACCTTGTCGTAGAGGCCGGTGGCGAGCAGGACGAGCCCGAAGAGCATCGACACGATGACCGTGGACATCGAGAAGTTCAGGATGTTCGCCTCGGTCTGCAACACGGCCATCATCGCGATCGCGACCACCAGGAAGACCACCCCGATGGCCAGGTTCATCAGGTGCCCGAAGTTGCCCCGGTGTACCGCGCCGAAGAGGACCACCAGCCCGAAGATCACCGACACCAGCGCGAACGCCATGTTGGTACGCAGCCCCAGCACCCAGTGGCTGCCCCGGCTGAAGAAGTCCTCCCCGGCGGTCTCGAAGAGTCCGAAGACCCCGAAGATCACGATGTAGAGGCCGATCAGCCCGGCGAGTACCCGGTAGACCGGACGAGCCGGATGGTTGATCGGAATGTGGGCCATGGCCCCTCCTCGCTGCCGGTTGGCGACTTTCCTACCGGATTGTCACCCGGGCCGGAGGGGATTGCCCGGCGAACGCCGGATCGGCACCGGCCGGACCGCTGCGTCGGCCGGCCGGTGCACCGCCGGATCAGAGCACCAGGCGGGCGTCCTCGAAGGCCTTGGCCTCCTCCTCGGAGCCGACCTTGCCGTACATGCCGCACATCAGCAGGGTCAGCCCGAGGATCATGGTCACGATGGTGGTGGCGACGGTGAAGTTCAGGTAGTTCGCGTCGGTACGCAGCACCGCCAGTTCGGCGAGGCCGAGCACCATCAGGGCGTACCCGAGGAGCTTGTCGACCGTCGTGTCGATGTTCCGGCCGACCAGGGTGGCGAGCAGGATGACCAGGCCGAGCACGGTCGAGATCACCGCGTGGCCGAGGTTGGTGCCCTGGCCGAGTACCAGGGTGTCGTCCTGGGCGAAGAACTCGCCGCCGCCGGCCTCGACGAAGCCGAGGACGCCGAAGGCCACCAGGTAGAGGCCGATCAGCCCGCCGATGGCCCGGTAGACCGGCCGCGCGGGATGGTTGACGGGGTTGTGGGCCATGATCAGCAGTCTCCAACGCCGTTGCCAGTGAGGGGTCAGGGCTAGATTCTTCCGCATGGCATCCGGGTGACGCCGCACACCCCCGCCGGTCAGGCCTCCTCGTCGGCGCACCGCCGCCGCTCAGCCCTCCGGTACCTGCTCGGCCAGGGCCAGCCACGCCTCCTCGGTCTGCTCCCGCTCGGCCCGTACCGCCCGGAGCTGGCCGTCCAGCTCGGCGATCCGGGTGTAGTCGGTGGCGTGCTCGGCCATCTGGTCGTGCAGCGCCGCCTCGCGCTGCTCCAGCTTGCCGATCTGCCGCTCCAGCCGGCTCAGTTCCTTGCGGGCCGAGCGCAGCTCCCCGCCGGAGAGGGCACTCTCGGCCCGTTCGGCCGGCGCCGCGCCGTTGCTGTGCCGCTCGGGTGGCGGCGGCGCGCCGGGCGTGACAGCGCGGGCGAGGTATTCCTCGACCCCGCCGGGCAGGTGCACCAGCCGGCCGTCGCCGAACATCCCGTAGACCACGTCGGTGACCCGTTCGACCAGGTAGCGGTCGTGGCTGGCCACGATCAACGTGCC
Organism: Plantactinospora veratri; assembly: GCF_036421995.1. NCBI lineage: Bacteria > Bacillati > Actinomycetota > Actinomycetes > Micromonosporales > Micromonosporaceae > Plantactinospora > Plantactinospora veratri. The sequence goes on along the minus strand of NZ_JAZGQL010000015.1, from coordinate 52,422 downwards.
GGGCCAGGAGTCGAGCAGGTCCTCCAGCGCGGCCAGGGTGTCGGTGTCCAGGTCGTTGGTCGGCTCGTCGAAGAGCAGCACGTTCGGCTCGGCGGCGAGCAGCCGCAGCAGTTGCAGCCGGCGCCGCTCACCGCCGGAGAGGTCGGAGACCGGGGTCCAGAGCCGGCGGTCGTCGAAACCGAAGATCTCGGCGAGCTGCGACGCGTTGATCTCACGGTCGCCGAGTACGACCCGGCGGGCCACCTCCTCAACCGCCTCCAGCACCCGCAGGCTGCCCGGCAACTCGGCCAGCTCCTGGGAGAGGAACGCCGGCCGGACGGTGGAGCCGGTCCGCAGGTGCCCACCGTCCGTGCCGCGTACCCCGGCGAGCAGCCTGAGCAGGGTGGTCTTACCGGCACCGTTCGCGCCGACGATCGCGATCCGGTCGCCGGGACCGACCTGCCAGGTCTGGTTGTCGAGGATCAGCTTCTCCCCGGCCAACAGGGTGACGTCGGTGAGGTCGTACACCTGCTTGCCGAGCCGGGCGGTGGCGAGCCGTTGCAGCGACACGGTGTCGCGCGGCGGCGGTACGTCCGCGATCAGGGCGTTCGCCGCCTCGATCCGGAAGCGCGGCTTGGAGGTCCGGGCCGGCGGGCCGCGCCGCAGCCAGGCGATCTCCTTGCGCAGCAGGTTCTGCCGGCGCGCCTCGGTGGCCGCGGCCACCCGTTCCCGTTCGACCCGGGCCAGCGTCCAGGCGGCGTAGCCGCCCTCGTAGGCGCGTACCGTCCGGTCGGCGACCTCCCAGGTGGCGGTGCAGACGGCGTCCAGGAACCACCGGTCGTGGGTGACCACCACCAGCGCGCCGCGCTTGCCGACCAGGTGCCGGGCCAGCCAGTCCACCCCGGCCACGTCGAGGTGGTTGGTCGGCTCGTCCAGCACCACCAGGTCGGCGGTGCGGACCAGCAGGGCGGCCAGGGCCACCCGCCGCCGTTCGCCGCCGGACATCGGCCCGACCGGCTGGTCCAGCCCGAGGTACGGCATGCCGAGCCCGTCCAGGATCGCGCGTACGCCCGCGTCACCGGCCCACTCGTGCTCGGCGCCGAACCCCTCGTCGAGCCAGGCGGTGCCGAGCACCACGTCCCGGACCCGGGCCTCGGGGTCGAGCACGAGGGTCTGCGGCAGCCAGGCCACCCGCAGGTCGCGACGGTGCGTCACCCGGCCGCTGTCCGGCTCCTCGGTCTTGGTCAGCAGCCGCAGCAGGGTGGACTTGCCGGTGCCGTTCAACCCGACGACGCCGATCCGGTCCGAGTCGGAAAGGCCCAGGGAGACGTCGGTGAGGAGCTGCCCCGCCGCGCCGTACCCCTTGGAGACCCGGTCCAGATTGACGATGTTGGCCATGTACTCAGACGGTAGTCAGCCGGTCAGCTCACCCGGGCGCCGGGGACCGGACCGTACGCCGTGCGGACCGCCCGGCACAGCCCGGAGGCGCTCAACTCGGCCGCGACCCGCTCGGCGTGCCCGCCGTCGGTGGCCAGGAAGACGCAGGTCGGCCCCGAGCCGGAGACGATGCCGGCGAGCGCCCCGGCCGCCTCGCCGGCCTTCAGCGTCTCCGTGAGCGCCGGGCGCAGCGAGAGCGCGGCGGCCTGGAGGTCGTTGCCGAGCGCCCGGCCGAGCCGGGCCGGGTCCCGGCCGCGCAGGGCGGCGAGCAGTGCGTCGGCGTTGCGCAGCGGCGGCGGGGCGGTGTGTTCGGCGCGCAGCCGGTCGAGTTCGCGGTAGGCGGCCGGGGTGGAGAGGCCGACCTCGGCGATCGCCACCACCCAGTGCCAGGTGACCGGGCGGGCCAGGATCGGGCTGATCGTCTCGCCGCGGCCGGTGCCGAGCGCGGTGCCGCCGTACACCAGGAAGGGGACGTCGGAGCCGAGCCCGGCGGCGATCCCGGCCAGCTCGTCCCGGCTGAGGTCGGTACCCCAGAGCGCGTCGCAGGCGACCAGCGTGGCGGCGGCGTCGGCGCTCCCCCCGGCCAGGCCGCCGGCGAGCGGGATCTGCTTGCGCAGGTGCAGCCGGGCGTGTGCCGGCACCCCGGCGTGCGCGGCCAGCGCCCTGGCCGCCCGGATCACCAGGTTGGACTCGTCCAGGGCCAGCTCACCGGCGCCCTCGCCCTCCATGGTCAGGGTGAGGGTGTCGCCCCGGCGGGCGGTCAGCTCGTCGTGGATCGAGATCGCGTGGTAGACGGTGTTCAGCTCGTGGTAGCCGTCCGGGCGCAGCGGCCCGACCCCGAGATGGAGGTTGACCTTCGCCGGCACCCGGACCTTGACCGGGCCGGGCATCCTCCGGCGCGGACGCTCGTCGGAGTCGTCCGGTCCCCATGCCTCGGTCATGCAGCGATGTCCCGGACCCGCAGCCGGGCCTCGAACGGCTTGGCCAGCGTCAGCAGCAGGCGCACATCCTCGATCGTGTGGTTCGCCAACCGCTGCCGGACCGGGTCCGGTGACCACGGCCGCCGGGACGCGGGACCGACGGGCTCTGCCGTCACGTCGACCACCTCCTGCCAGACACGCCGTCAGCCTACTCGGCGGCCCGGGCGGTCACCGGAGCCGACGCGGCGATCGCGGCGAACTGGGTGACGGTCAGCGACTCGCCCCGGGCGCCGGGATCCACCCCGGCGGCGACCAGCGCCGCCGCCGCCCGGTCCGGGCCGCCGGCCCAGCCGGCCAGCGCGGCCCGCAGGGTCTTGCGGCGCTGCGCGAACGCCGCGTCGACCACCGCGAAGACCTGCTTCCGGGGTACGTCGTCCCGGGGCGGTTCGCGCCGGGTGAAGGCGACCAGCCCGGAGTCGACGTTCGGCACCGGCCAGAAGACGTTCGGCGGTACCCGGCCGGCGCTTCGCGCGTCGGCGTACCAGGCGAGTTTGACCGACGGGACCCCGTAGGTGCGGGAGCCGGGGCCGGCGACCAGCCGGTCGGCCACCTCCTTCTGCACCATCACCAGGCCGTGCCGCAGGGTGGGCAGTTCGGCGAGCAGGTGCAGCACCACCGGCACGGCGACGTTGTAGGGCAGGTTCGCCACCAGCGCGGTCGGGGCCGGGTCACCGAGTTCGGCGGCGGTGATCCGCAGCGCGTCGGCGGGGTGCACGGTCAGCCGGGCCGCACCGGCCGGGCCGGCGTGCCGGACCACCGTCTCCGGCAGCGCCCCGGCCAGCACCGGGTCGAGTTCGACCGCGTGTACGTGTCCGGCCACCGGCAGCAGGCCGAGGGTGAGCGAACCCAGCCCCGGCCCGACCTCCAGGGCCACGTCGGCGGGGCTGAGTCCGGCCGCGGCGGCGATCCGGCGCACCGTGTTCGGGTCGTGCACGAAGTTCTGGCCGAGCTTCTTCGTCGGGTGCACGCCCAGCCGGGCGGCGAGTTCCCGGATCTCCGCCGGGCCGAGCAGATCTGCGGCCATCTGCAACAGGGTACGGCCCGCCGCACCGGCCCGAGCGCCGCCCGGCGGTACGGTCCGCCTCGCCCGTGACATCTGCTTCCTATCCGGTGGCGATCCTCACCGTGGGAGTCCGGGCAGCGACGAGGGCAACGTTTCGGGGCCCCGGCGTCGACCAAGTCTCCGAGAACCCGTCGACTCAAGGAGATGCGGCATGAAGTCCAACGAGAACCACGGCGGACGGAAGGACGACACGTCCGGTGACCTCGTCTGACGCTCGGACCAGCGCCGACGCGGCGTACACGGAGTACGTGCGCTCCCGGATGACGCAGTGGCGCCGCACCGCGTACCTGATGTGCGGCGACTGGGACCGTGGCGACGACATCGTGCAGCGCGTGCTGACCGAGCTGTACCGCAAGTGGGCGCGGCTGCGCCGTGCGGACAGCCTCGACGGCCTCGTCCGCACGATGCTGCTGCGCCGCCTGCTCGAAGAACGCCGACTGGGCTGGTCGCGGGTACGACTGGGCACCGAGCTGCCCGAGCGGACCGCCACACCCGAGGCCGACCCGGGCGAGCGGCTCGCGCTCGTCGCGGCGCTGCGCCAGGTCCCCCCGCGCCAGCGGGCCGTGCTGGTACTGCGCTACTTCCAGGACCTGACGATCGAGGACACCGCGGCGGCCCTGAACTGCTCGACCGGAACCGTCAAGAGCCAGACCGCGAAGGGACTGGCGACGCTGCGTCGCCTGCTCGCCCAGCCGGTCACCGTCGACTAGAGGATTGGACAGCGGATCCAGATGTTGGACGAAAAGGACTTCGCCAGGTTGATGCAGGCCGAGTCGGAGCCGGCGTCGAGCCGGCTGGACGTCGACCTGGCCATGCGTACGGGCCGCCGTCAGCGGTGGTATGGGCGTACCGCCAGCGCCGCGCTGCTCGTCGCCGCGCTCGGGGCGGGAGTGGCCACCGTACCGAACCTGGTCGGGGCCGCCGACGGACCATCCGTTGATGAGCCGGTCGCCGTCGGCTTCGCCGTACCGATGAACGTGCCGCACCTGCCGGGACTGGCCGAGGCGCCGGAGAGCATCGACCCGGAGGTGTCGTACCTCAGGTTCGGCTGGGTGCCCGACGGCTACTCCACCCGCCAGTACCAGGCGGGCCTCACCCTGGACGGGCCCGCCGCATTCCTGTCGGCGAGCCCGCCGGACAGCCCGAACCCCGACGGGTGGCGCGGGGTCGCGGTGGCCCTCTATCCCCGGGGGGTTACTCCGCCCGCGCCGCAGCGCGACTCGGAGGAACGGGGAAGGCCGATCAGGGTGACCCCGGCGTCGGTCGACGGCCAGGACGCGGTCTGGACGACCTACAGCGGCGCCAAGCTCCGGGAGGCGTTCCTGCGCTGGCGGTACGCACCCGGGAGCTGGGCGGAGGTGCGGGTCGCCGACCGGACCGGAGACGTCGGCGAGACCGCCCTGCGGGTTGCCGAGAACCTGGGGCTGAGCAGCACGGACCGGGTGAAGCTGCCGTTCGGGGTGACCGGGTTGCCGGCTGCGCTGCGGCCGATCCTGGTGAACGTGGTGGACGCCCCGTCCGCGGCAACCCGCTGGAGCGCGACGGTCAGCTTCAGCGCCGCACCGGCCGGTTCCGACCCGGGCCAGCAGCGCGGGACGATGCTGGACGTCACCGCGTGGCCGTACGCCCACCAGGACACCGAGGGCACCAACTCGGCGGGCAAGGAGTTTCCCAGGCCGAACACCAGCGTCGACGGGCATCCCGCGCACCGGGGGCCGCGGTCCGGACCGGCGACCGACCTGACCGTGTACGACGTTGCCGGGGTGAACGTCGACGTCCACGCGAACCACCCCGACGTACTCCGCCAACTGGGTCCGGAGGGCTGCGTGGCGACGTACCGGGGCGTGCACCTCGTCGACCAGGCTGGGGGCTGGAAAACCGGCCTGAGCTGATCGTCACCCGGCAACCCGTGGTGTTCCGTCGACTGGCGGCGTGCCGCCCGCCGCCGGCTACGCCGCCGGTCCGCCGTGGCTTCCGGCCGGGTCTCGTCCCGCCCGGGAGCTACGGCGTACCGGCGAAGTGGCAGGCGGCGACCCGCACCCCGGCCACGGTCGAGGCGTCGCCGTCCGGGACGAGCAGCGCCGGTGTTTCCCGGGCGCAGATGTCCTGGGCGATCGGGCAGCGGGTGTGGAAGCGGCAGCCGGACGGCGGGTCGACCGGGCTCGGCGGGTCGCCGGCCAGCACGATCCGCTCCCGCCCCCGCTCACGCGGGTGCCGTACGGGTACCGAGCCGAGCAGCGCCCGGGTGTAGGGGTGCGCCGGATCCTGGTAGACGGTGCCGGCCGGGCCGAGTTCGGCGAGCCGGCCGAGGTACATCACCGCGACCCGGTGCGAGACGTGCCGGACCACGCCGAGGTCGTGCGCGATGAAGACCAGGGCGATGCCGAGCCGCTGCTGCAACTCGGCGAGCAGGTTGACCACCTGGGCCTGCACCGAGACGTCGAGCGCGGAGACCGGCTCGTCGCAGACCACCACCCGGGGTTCGGTGGCCAGGGCCCGGGCGATGCCGATCCGCTGCCGCTGCCCGCCGGAGAACTCGTGCGGGAACCGCCGCATCATGTCCGGGGCGAGCCCGACCATCTCCAGCAGTTCGGCGACCCGGTCCCGGCGGGCGGCAGCGCCCCGGGCGAGTTTGTGCACGTCGAGTGGCTCGGCGACGACGTCCAGGATCGGCATCCGGGGGTTGAGCGAGGTGACCGGGTCCTGGAAGACCATCTGCACGGCGCGGCGCAGTTCGCGGCGGCGGGCGCCCCGGGCGGAGCCGACGTCGAGGCCGGCGTAGCGGACCTGGCCGGCGTCGGGGCGTTCCAGCCCGACCAGCAGCCGGGCCAGGGTGGACTTGCCGCAGCCGGATTCGCCGACGACGCCGAGGGTTTCGCCGGCCGCCACGGTCAGGTCCACCCCGTCGACGGCGTGCACCCGGGATCCGCCGAGGCCGCGGCCGGCCCGGTAGCTCTTGCGGACCCCGGTGGCGACCAGCAGCGGTTCGCCCTGCACCGGCGCGTCGGTGGTGAGCGGGCCGGCGGTGTTCGGGCCGGCGGAGGTGGCGAGCGCGGTCGGGGTACCAACGGCGGTGGTGGACCCGGCCGGGCCGGCGGAGGCTGGGCCGGGCCCGGCCGGGTGGTCAGACGGGGGCATCGACGGCCTCCTCGGCGTGGTGGCAGGCGGCGGTCCGGCCGGGTACGGCGAGCGGCCGCCGCCCCGGGCGGGTCACCGTGCACTCCTCGGTCGCCCGGTCGCAGCGCGGATGGAAGGCGCAGCCGCTGGGCAGCGCCAGCAGGTTCGGCGGGCTGCCCGGGATCGGCCGGAGCCGGTCACCGGGCTGGGCCAGATCGGGTACGGAGCGCAGCAGCGCCGCCGTGTACGGGTGGGCCGGCCCGTCTAGTACCTCGGCGACGGTGCCGGTCTCGACGATCCGGCCGGCGTACATCACGGCGACCCGGTCGGCGATCTCGGCGGCCACCCCGAGGTCGTGGGTGATCAGCAGGACGCCCATCCCGAGTTCGGTGCGCAGCCGGTCGACGAGTTGCAGGATCTGCGCCTGCACGGTCACGTCCAGCGCGGTGGTGGGCTCGTCGGCGATCAGCAGCCGGGGGCCGAGCGCGACCGCCATGGCGATCAGGATCCGTTGCCGCATGCCGCCGGAGAACTGGTGCGGGTAGTCGCGTACCCGGCGGTCGGGGGCCGGGATGCCGACCAGCCGGAGCAGTTCGGCTGCCTCGGCCCGGGCGGCCCGGCGGGAGAGCCCGCGGTGGATCCGGAACACCTCGCCGAGCTGGTCGCCGATCGAGAGCACCGGGTTGAGCGCGGAGAGCGCGTCCTGGAAGACCAGCGCCATGGTCTGGCCGCGCAGCTTCCGGACCTGGTCCGGGCCGGCGGTGGTCAGGTCGTGTCCGGCGACCCGGATCTGCTCGGAGCTGACCTCTACGCCGCCGGAGTCGAGCAGGCCCATCACGGCGCGGGCGGTGACGGACTTGCCGGAGCCGGACTCGCCGAGCAGCACCAGTACCTCGCCGGCGGCGATGTCGAGGTCGACCCCGCGTACCGCCGGGACGGTGCCGCGCCGGCCGGTGAAGGTGACGTCGAGTCCCCGGACCCGCAGCGCGGCCGGCAGGTCGACCTTGGGTGACCGCTGTGCGCTTGCTTCCCCGCTGGTCACTACACCTCCCGATTTTTCCGTGTTGTTGCCCGCCGTACCGATTTCTCTCGTCCAGCCGCCGTTCTGCGCCGGAGTTGGCCAACATGTTGACATGCTGCGCCTGATCCTGGCAATCTCTGCTCCCACATCGCCGACAATCCACACCCAGATCAGGTCGCGGCGCCGAAATCCACCGCGCGCCCCGGCTCTGACACCGAACCGAAGGAGGGAACGGCGTGCTCGACCCGGCCCCGCGCTACACCGGATACACGTCCTACAGCTACCTGGAGGCAGGTACCGACTACCGCGAGTTCAAGCTCGCTCCGGAACTCGGCCGGGTGCCGGCGTACCAGGGGATGTCGCTGACCGACGGGCAGCGAGACCGGGTCCGCCGGCTGCTCACCGACAACGTCGTGATCTCGTTGCACGACCACCCGTCGGTCTTCCCGGAGGAGATCGGCCAGACCGTCGACTACAACCGCACCGCCCGGCACCACACCGGGTACGCCGGCCTGGCCCGCTCCGGCATGACCGCCGTCTTCGACAACATGATGGACGGCACCTGCTGCGTGACCAGCCAGATGGGCTGGAAGTGGACCGACGTCGTCGCCGACCTCGGGATGCGGCTGTCCGACCTGGCCCACCAGGACTACCTGATCCGGGTGGAGCGGCTGGCCGACATCCACCACGCCCACGAGACCGGGCGGATGGGCCTGGTGCTGGCCACCGAGGCGGCCACGATGATCGAGAACGAGCTGGACCGGATCGACATGCTCTACGGCTTCGGCGTCCGGCAGATGGGCATCGCCTACAGCGAGGCGAACACCCTGGGCAGCGGGCTCAAGGAGCGCAACGACGGCGGCCTCACCTACTTCGGCGAGAAGGCCGTACGCCGGATGAACAAGCTCGGCATCGCGATCGACGTGTCGCACTCCGGCGACCGTACCTCGCTGGACGTGATCACCGCCTCCACCAAGCCGATCTTCATCACGCACGCCGGATCGCGTACCGTCTGGCCGACCAACCGGATGAAGCCGGACGAGGTGATCCGGGCCTGCGCCGAGCGCGGCGGGGTGCTCGGCCTGGAGGCCGCACCGCACACCACGCTCTCGCCGGCGCACCCCGAGCACAGCATCGAGTCGGTGATGGACCACTTCGTGCACTGCGTCGACCTGGTCGGCATCGACCACGTGGCGTTCGGGCCGGACACCCTCTTCGGCGACCATGTCGGACTGCACGACACCTTCGCCGCGCACCTGTCCATCGCCGAGGCGCACGGCCACGTCGAGCACCCCCGGGTGCCGTACGTGGACGGGCTGGAGAACCCGGCCGAGTGCTACTGGAACATCGTCTCCTGGCTGGTCGGTCACGACTACTCGGACGACGAGATCGGCAAGGTCCTGGGGGGCAACATCATGCGCGTCCTTGAGGAGGTCTGGTGATGCGTCGAACATTCCGGCGCGCCCTCGCCGTGGCGGCGGGCACGCTCTCGATAGGGCTGGCGGCGACCGCCTGCTCGCCCAGCAACCCGGACAGCCAGGCCGGCGGCGGCAGCGGCGGCTCGGCGGACCGGATCACGATCGGCACCACCGCCGACGTGCTCAACTACAACCCGCTGGTCGGCAACAGCCGTACCGACACCTGGGTGACGAACCTGATGTACCCCCGGCTGATGAGCATGGGGATGGACGGGGTGCGGTCGCCGTACCTGGCCAGCAAGTGGGAGTACACCGACGGCGGGCGCAAGGCGAAGGTGACGCTGCGGGACGACTTCACCTGGAGCGACGGGGAGAAGGTGACCGCCGACGACGTGGCGTTCACCATCGACGCGGTCGCCAAGGAGAAGATCGGCGTCGTCGCCGGGCTGATCTCGTCGTACCAGAAGTCCACCGTCATCTCCCCGACGGAGATCGAGTTCCAGCTCTCCCAGCCGGACGGCACCTTCCTGGAGAACGTCGGCTTCTGGATGCCGGTCGTCCCGGAACACGTCTTCAGCAAGGTCGGCAGCGTGCAGAAGTTCGCCAACGACAAGGACTGGGTGTCGGCCGGGCCGTACAGGCTGACCACGGTGGAGCGGGGCCAGCGGTACGTGCTTCAGCGGATGGAGAACTTCCCGCTGGTCGAGGGCGGACCGAAGACCAAGGAGGTGGTCTTCCGGGTCTTCCCCGACGTGAACACCGAGGCGCTGGCGCTGCGCAACGGCGACGTCGACCTGATCGCCAACGCGCTGCCGCCGCCGCTGGCGAAGACCCTGGAAGGCGACAGCAAGCTCAAGCTGGTCAAGGTGCCGTCGCTGGGCTGGGCGCACATGCAGTACAACACCGCGCGCAAGCCGCTGGACAAGCTGGAGGTACGCCAGGCACTCGCCGCCGGCGTCGACTACGAGGCGATCCGCCGGGTGGCGTTGCAGGGCAAGGCGGTCTCGTCGAACTCCTCGGTGCTGACCCCGACGCTGAAGCAGTGGCAGGACCCGTCCGCCAAGGAGTACGCGCACGACCCGGCGAAGGCGAAGCAACTGCTCACCGCCGCCGGTCTCAAGGACGGCAACGGGGACGGGCTCTTCGACGGGCTGAGCCTGCGGATGATCTACGACCAGGCCGACCCGAACATCTCCAAGTGGGCGCAGCTGGTCCGGGACTCCAGCAAGGAGGCCGGGATCGAGATCAAGCTGGAGGGCCTGGAGCGGAACACGTACGTGGAGAAGTACACCGCCCGGGACTACGACATCTACGCCGGCTCGTGGGCGATCATGGAGAACCCGCCGGCCAACCTGGCGCTCGCGTTCAAGTGCAAGGGCTTCATCAACTACGCCAACGCCTGCGACCCGGAGCTGGACGCCCTGATCGACCAGGCCCGGTCGCAGTTGGACCAGGCCGGCCAGAAGGGTCCGATCCAGCAGGCCGCGAAGATCATCACCGACAAGGTGTACGACAACGTGCTCTACGTCGAGGAGTTCACCATCGCGCACTCGGCCGAGTGGTCCAACTTCGTGGTCCAGCCCAGTGAGCTGCTCTCCATCGTCAACCCCGTCTCGATCGCCCAAGCCACCAAGAACTAACCAACCGGAGTGTAAGGAAGGGCCCCCGCTACAACAGAAAGCGATAACGGGGGGCCCTTCCTTACACCTCAGCTTGAGGAGGAGACGTGCCTGCTGGTGCCCGGTTCGTCACCCGCCGCCTGCTGCGCGGCGTACTGACCATGTGGTTCGCGGTGACCGTGACGTTCTTCCTGCTCCGCCTGCTGCCCGGCGACCCGGCCCTGGCGGTGGCGGACCCGGGGATGACCGAGGAACTGCGGGCCGAGCTGCTGCGCGACTACGGCCTGGACCGGCCGCTGGCGGTGCAGTACTGGGAATATCTGACCCAGCTCCTCCAGGGCAACCTCGGGGTGTCGTTCCGGCAGAACCAGCCGGTGCTGGACATCCTGCTGGAGCGGCTGCCCTGGACCCTGCTGCTGGCCGGCTCCGCGCTGGTGGTGACCGTGGCGCTGGGCATCCCGCTCGGCGTGGTCGCGGCCACCCGGGCCAAGGGCACCCTGGACCGGCTGATCCAGGTCGGCGGCATCACCGGCCAGTCCCTCTTCATCCCGAGCATCGGGGTCTTCCTGCTCTACGTCTTCGGGGTGGTCTTCGGAATCCTGCCGATCGGCGGCGCGATGGACGACGACGTCTACGGGCTGGCCGCGTACGGCAGCATCGCACTGCACCTGATCCTGCCCTGCCTGTCGCTGGTGCTGGTGCAGCTCGGCTCGTACGTGTTGACGCTGCGCAGCACCTTGATCGACGCGCTCGGCGAGGACTACTGCACGCTGGCCCGGGCCAAGGGGCTGCCGAACCGCAAGGTGGTCTGGCGGCACGCGCTGCGCAACGCGCTGCTGCCCACCACCACGCTGGTCGGGCTGCAACTCGGCTTCCTGGTCGGCGGGGCGGTGCTGACCGAGTCGATCTACGCGTACCCGGGGGTCGGACGGGCGATCTTCGAGGCGGTCGGCCAGCTCGACTTCCCGGTCCTGCAGGGGGCGTTCCTGATGCTCGCCTTCGCGGTGATCGCCGCCAACCTGCTCACCGACCTCGCCTACGGACTGCTCGACCCGAGGGTGAGGACGGCATGACCACCGAACTCGTGATGCCGCCGGCCGGTGACACCCCGCCGCCGGCCACCGCGACCCCGACGGCCGGCGGGCTGCCGCCGTCCGAGTCGGTGGCGCGGCAGACCTGGCAGTCGTTCCGGCGCAACCCGCTCGGCCTGGTCAGCGCCGGCATCCTGCTGCTGCTCGGCCTGGTCGCGCTGGCCGCGCCGCTGATCGCCGACTATCCGAGCGGGTACGGCGAAGAGGTGCTCGCCGGCCCCGGCGCCGGGCACTGGTTCGGCACCGACGACCTGGGGCGGGACGTCTTCGCCCAGGTGGTCTGGGGCACCCGGGTCAGCATCGTGGTCGGGCTGGCGGCCAGCCTGCTGGCGATCGTGATCGGGGTACTGGTCGGGGTCGCCGCGGCGTACTTCCGACCGGCCGACCTGGTACTCGGGGTGATCGTCGACGTCTCGCTCTCGCTGCCGGTACTGCCGCTGATGATCCTGGTCGCCGCGCTGGCCGGGCCGAGCGTGCCGACCCTGGTGGTGGTGATCGCGGTCTTCAGTTGGCCCGAGGTGGCCCGGGTGGTCCGCTCCCAGGGGCTGGCCGTGGTGCCGATGCCGTACGTCTCGGCGGCGCACGTGATCGGCGGCTCGCACCTGTGGATCATCCGCAAGCACGTGCTCCCCGGCGTGGCGCCGGTCGTCGCGGTCTCGGTGGTGCTGACCACCTCCCGGGCAGTGCTGTCGGAGGCGGGACTGTCGTTCCTCGGCCTCGGCGACCCGAACAGTTGGTCGTGGGGGACGATCCTGCACCAGGCGCAGCGCTCCGGTTCGCTGGCCACCGCCTGGTGGACCACGCTCTTCCCGTCGCTGGCCATCCTGCTGCTGGTGGTGGCGACCACCCTGCTCGCCGTGGCGTACAACGACGCCCGCAATCCGAGGACGAGGTGACGAGCCGGTGCGACTGGCTGCTTCCTTCTACTCCGCGCTGCACGAGACCGTACGGGCCGAACTGGACCGGGCCGGGCTGGACGCGCTGCTGCTGGACGATCCGCTCGACGTGGCGTACCTGACGGGATTTTCGCACTTCCCCAACGAGCGCCCGGTCGCCGCCTACCTGGCCCGGGACGGCGCCGTGCTGCTGCTGGTCCCGGACCTGGAGCGGGAGTACGCCGCCGACCAGCGGGCCGCCGCCGACCTGGTGGTCTATCCGGAGTTTCCCGGCGAGCGGAGCCCGTGGGCGGTGCTCCGGGAGGCGGTGCCGGTGCCGCCGGTCCGGGCCGGCTACGCCCCGTCCACCTCGGTCGCCCGGGTCGCCGGGATCGGCCGGGCCTTCCCCGGCACCGTCTGGGAGCCGTCCGACCTGGTCGGGACGCTGCGACTGCGCAAGACGCCGGAGGAGATCGCGCTGCACGCCGAGGCGGCCCGGATCGCGGACGCGATGCTGGCCGAGGGGGTCCGGCTGGTCGCCGACGCGCTGGCCGGCGGCGGCGAGCTGCCCACCGAGACCGAGCTTGCCGGGCACGTCACCCGGTACGGCGCGGCCATGATGTACGCCGAGCACGACGACGTCGTGGTGGTGCCGATGCTCACCGGCGGCCTGGTGTACGGCGGCCCGAACTCGGCCCAGCCGCACCGGCTGCCCGGCGGGGACCGGCTGCGGTTCGGCGAGCCGTTCATGCTCTCGCTCGGCTGCGCGGTCGGCGGCCGGTTCGTGGAGAGCGAGCGGACCTTCCTGCTCGGTGAGCCGACGGCCGAGCAGCGCCGCTACTACGAGGTGGTCCGGCAGGCGCAGCAGGTCGGCACCGAGGCGCTGCGTCCGGGTACCCGTTGCGTGGACGCGAACCGGGCCTGCCTGGAGGTGATCCGTCGGGCCGGGTTGGGCGAATACCTGCGGCACCGGCAGGGGCACGGGATCGGGCTCGGCTTCCACGAGCCGCCCTGGGTGGCCGACGGCGACGAAACGGTGCTGGCACCCGGCATGGTGCTCTCCAGCGAACCCGGGGTGTACGTGCCCGGACACGCCGGCTACCGGATCTCGGACACCGTACTGGTGACCGACGACGGGCCGCGCCGGCTCACCAGCTATCCCCGGGACCTCGACGAGATCGTGATCGGAGCATGACCATGACTGTGACCAGCGAACCGACGATGGTGGAGATCAACGGCAACCGGCTCAACGTGCTGGTGCTCGGCGACGACTCGCCGGGGGAGGGCGACTCGCCGGGCAAGGGCGACTCGCCGGGCAAGCCGGAGAAGCCGGTGATGATCGTGCATCACGGGGCGCCGGGGCTGGGCTCGATGGCCGAGCCGAGGGCGTCGTTCGCGGCCTTCGCCGACGAGTACCGGGTGCTGGTCTTCGACGCCCGGGGTTCCGGGGCGAGTGAGGGGAACGGTCCCTTCACCCACGAGCAGTGGGCGGCCGACGTGGACGGGCTGCGGGAGTGGATCGGCGCGGAGCGGATCGTGATGGCCGGCGGCTCGTACGGCGGTTTCATCTCGATGGAGTACGCGATCCGCTATCCGGAGCGGGTGGCCGCGCTGGTGCTCCGGGACACCGCCGCCGACAACGCCAACCAGGAGCTGGCGCTGCGCAACGCGCTCGCCTCTGCGCGGGTGGAGATCGACCGGGTCAAGTTGGACCGGATCATGTCCGGCACGGTCCGGGACGACGAGGACCTGCGGGACTGCTGGGCGGAGATCCTGCCGCTCTACGACCACGACCTGGATTGGGACAAGGTACGGCAACGCGTCGAAAACACCCCGTACCGGTACGCCACGCACAACTTCGCATTCGCCGTCAACCAGCCGAATTACGACATCAAGTCATTGCTCCCGGGGATCTCCTGCCCGACCCTGGTCACCGTGGGTCGACATGACTGGATCACGCCGGTGGAGTGCAGCGAAACCATCGCCCGACTGATCCCGGACGCGAAACTGGTGGTCTTCGAGCACTCCGGGCACTCCCCGCAGCTGGAGGAGGCGGAGCGGTTCCAGCAGGTCGTCCGGGAGTTCCTGGCCGGGCTACCGGCGCACCAGGCATGATCCCGGGCGAGACCTACGACCTCGATCCGACCGACCGGCGCATCGTCGCCGCGCTCCAGGTCAACGGCCGGGCGAGCTGGACGGAGATCGCCCAGCTCACCGGTACCTCGGTCACCACCGTGGCGCGCCGGGCGCAGCAGCTCTTCGCCGACGGGCTGGTCAAGGTCGCCGCAGCACCGCAGCCCGGCGGCGGCCCGGCCGACCTGCTCATCGTGCGGATCCGCTGCGCGGCCGGCAGCCAGCTCGCCGCCGCGCAGGCGCTGGCCGCGATGCCGGAGATCCGCTTCGTCGCGCTGGTCACCGGGGTCTACGACCTGGTAGCCGAGGTGCTGGTGCCGAAGGGGACCAGCCTGCACAGCGTGCTGCTCAACGGGTTGCAGAAGATCCCCGGGGTGCAGGGCAGCGTCGCCGACCTGAACCTGCACACCTACAAGTCGACCCACGAGTGGTCCCGGCACCTGCTCGGCACCGAGCCCCAGCTCGTCGCCCCGCCACCGGTGCACGACTGCCCGCCGGCACACCTCGACGAACTCGACGAACTCATCATCGCGGCGCTCCGCGAGGACGGCCGGAACAGCTTCCAGGCCGTGGCCGGCGGGCTGGGGGTCAGCGAGAGCACCGTCCGGCGGCGGTTCGAGTCGCTGTACAACGCCGGCTGCGTACAGGTGATCACGCTGGTCCCGGCGACGGCGCTCGGCTTCGAGGCGGAGATCTTCTTCTGGCTGTCGGTGGCGCCGTCCCGGCTCGACGGGGTGGCCCGGGAACTGGCCGCGCTGCGCGGCGTCCGCTACGTCGCCGCGACGCTCGGCCAGGAGTCGCTGATGTGCGAGGTGATCCTGCCGACCCACGCCGACGTCTTCGAGTTCACCACCAAGACCCTCGGCGGGATCGACGGCATCCAGGCGTGGACGGCCGGGGTGCAACTGCTCACCGTCAAGCGGGGCTTCGTGATCACCCCGTGGGCCGCCCGGCGGCTCGCCGCCGAGGGCACGGGCGGCGAGCCGGCACCGGCCGGGCCGGCTGGCGGGACACCGTCCGGGAACGGCCGCACCACGCGGAACCGCCGGCCGTCGGCCTGAGCCGCGCCGTGTCGTGCCGCGCCGCGTCGTGCCGGGTCGTGCCGCGTCGTGCCGCGCCGTGTCGGGACCGGCGGCCGGCGGTCACCGGCCCGGCGGTGGTCACCAGGGACCGAAGACCCGGTCGCCGGTGGCGGAGATCGCCGCACAGAGTTCGTCGAGGTCGGCGCCGGTCGTCTCGGCCAGCGACCGGACGGTCAGCGGAATCAGGTACGACGCGTTCGGCCGCCCCCGGTGCGGCATCGGGGTCAGGTAGGGAGCGTCGGTCTCCACCAGGATCTGGTGAAGCGGGGTGACCCGGGCCGCCTCGCGCAGCCCGGCGGCGTTGCCGAAGGTGACCGTACCGGCGAAACTCAGCAGGTAGCCGCGCCCGACGCACTCGGCGGCGAACTCGGCGTCCCCGGAGAAGCAGTGCAGCACCACCGTGTCGGGGGCGCCCTCGGAGTCGAGGATCCGCAGCACGTCGGCGTGCGCGTCCCGGTCGTGGATCACCAGCGGCTTGGCGTACCGCTTGGCGATCGCGATGTGCGCCCGGAAGCTCGCCTCCTGGGCCGCCCGCCCCTCGTCCCCGGTACGGAAGAAGTCCATCCCGGTCTCGCCGATCCCGCGTACCCGGTCCTCGGCGGCGAGCGACTCGATCTCGCGCAGCGCCTCGTCGAGATCGGCCAGCCGGGGCGCCTCGTTCGGGTGCAGCGCCACTGTGGCGAGTACGGCCGGCTGCCGCCGGGCCAGCTCCGCGCCCCACCGGGACGAGGCCACGTCGACACCGACCTGGACCAGCCGGTCCACCCCGACCTCGGCGGCCACCTCGACCGCCGCCGCGACCGGATCGGCCGACCGGCCGTGCCACGGCGGGGTGGCCGCCTCGGCGAGGGTGATGTCGAGGTGGGTGTGGCTGTCGATCACCGGGACCGGCAGTGGCTCCGGTACCGCTGGGAACTCCCCCGCCCGGCGGGCGGCCCGCTGGCGGCGGCTCTCGGTTGGCTGCTGAGTCATCGCCGCCAGCATCACATACCGGTCCGGGTGCCCGGGTCCGGGCGTACCGGATGACAGCCGTCGGCGGGATGTCGGCCGAACCGGCGGGTCGGGCGACCGAACCGGTGCCGGGCACCGACCGAACCGTCAGATCGGGCTCGGAGCGCCCCCGACAACCCCGCGCGGTAACCCACTGTTCACCGGGCCGGTACTGATCGGTCTTAGCGTCGGCGCGGTGAGCGTGTCCCCGGCGGCCAGTGCGGTGCCCGAGACGCCGGCCGGACTGCGGGTCCGGTACGGCGGAGCCGTGCACCCGGCCGAGGAACTCGCCCGGGGTGCCGCGTACGAGCTGTTCAGCACCGAGTCGGCGCCCGGGTTCGAACGGGACCGCCGCCCCGACGCCCGCTACCCGTTCCACCGGTACGCCCACGCCAGCGAGGTCGGGCTCCTGCCGGGCACCCGGCGGGCCGGCGGTGGTGGCGGCGGGGCTGACGGCGGCGCTGGCGGTTCGGGTGGCGGGCGGGCGAACGGTCTCGGCGTGCCGGACAGCCCGCTGACCGCGCCACTGCACCGGGTCTGGGGCTGGTCGGACATCCACGGCCTCAGCCAGAGCCCGGCCGCCGCCGAGGACCCGGTGCTGGTCTCGGTACGCGAATCCGCCACGGTGCGGCGCGGCAGTCAGATGGTCAAGGCCCTCTCCGCGCAGCAGTTCGCCGGTTTCCTGCTCCGCGGCTGGCTGCCGTACGGCTTCTGCTACCGGGAGTACGACGTGGCGCACCTGCGCACCCCGGCCGACCAGATGCTGCTGCGTACCGACTCGGAGGCGGGGCGGGCGGTGCCCGAGGTCGCCTACCTGCTGCGGTGGCGGGCGATCGACCCGGTCGACTACGTCGCACCGCTGGCCGCCGGACACCGGGGGTTGATGACGATGCCGCCGCACGACCGGGTCGGGCCGCCGGTGCTCGGCACCGGGTTCACCCCGAGCGGCCGGCACCTGATCCCGGAGTTCGTCACCCGGGACTTCGCCGACCTGCCGCTGCCGGCGAACGCGGCACTGCTGGCGCACACCCCGGACGGGGACGAGGTGGTGCTCTACACGTACCAGCCGGAGCAGCGCGGCTGGCTGCGGATGGCCGGGCCGCGCTGGCGCCACCTGCTGGTCGCGGTGCCCGGCGTCTCCCCCGACCAGGAGTACGTCTCGACCAGCGACGCGATCCGCTCCACCCTGCTGATCGGCGGCTACCGGGGCCAGGAGCACGAGGCGGTCGCCGACCCGCCCGGCGAGTTCCGGGTACTCGCGATGACCCGGGCGGCCCGCTATCCGGTGCAGTCGCTGACCCGCCGGGCCCGGTACGTCACCTGGCGCGACACCCGCTGCCTGGTGCTGCGTGAGGAGGGCGGCTGGCTCCGGGTACGGCTCTGCCAGCCGGACCAGGACAACGTGGCGGCGCTCGGCGCGCAGTGCTACGAACGCGGGGTCTACGAGGCCTGGGCGCCCACGGTCGAGGTCACCGACGACCAGGTCCTCGACGTGCCGTACGAGATCTGAGCGCCGGGCTTCGTCGACCGGTCCCTTCCCCGGGCTGGCACCGGGTGGGCCTTGTGTTTCCCGTGAGCGACGTCGCCCTCTATTTCCCGTATGTCGACCTGCCCGGGGACGAGTGGGTGAAGGCCGCCGCCCTGCACTGGCCCCGTCTCGGCCGGATCCGCCCGTCCGACTACCACGATGTGCGTGACTCCGGTGCGACGGCTCCGGGAGGATCCGCCGATGGTCTACCAGGAGGGGCCGACCGGCGCCCTCTATCTCGACCGGCCGAGTACGGTCGAATCCCGCCCGGTAGTCCCGGCCGCCGGATCCGGATCGGCGACCTGGACAGCAGAGGCGTTACCGGTGCCACATAACGCCTCTGCTGTCCAGGTGACGCTCGTCAATCAGGGGTGGGTGCGCCGGGAGCACGAGCGGGGCAGCTCGACGGTCCCGTTGACCGGGCACGTCCCGCCGGACGGGTCAGGGCTTGCGGAACACCAGGCCGCACTCCATGGAGCGCTGGTTCTCCGGAGGCGACTCCAGGTACGGCCGCAGCGGCTCGTCGACGTGTTCCAGCAACGGCTGGTCGGGGTCGGGACGCCAGTCGACGACCTTCACCAGACCCGGCTCCACCAACTCCGCCCCCGTCAAGCTGCTCATCAGCTCGACGACCTGCTCCGTCGTCCGGTTGCGCCAGGCGAGGCCGAGCCGCTTGGTCATCTCGTTGCCCTCGTCCACCGTCGCCTGGTCCACCCCACACACCTGGGAGAACGCCAGGTAGCTGCCGGAGGCAAGGGCTTCCCAGACGGTGACGAGCATGGCCCGCAGCTTGGCGTCGTCGACGATCGAGTGTCCGATGGAGAGGAAAAGCGCGGCGGCCGGCCGGGAGAAGTCGATCAGCTTCTGGGTTTCCGGGTCACCGAGGATCCGGTCCGGCTCGGTCATGTCCGCCGCGATCACGGTGGTGGTCCGGTCGTCGGCGAGCAGCGCCCGCCCGTGCGCCAGCACGATCGGGTCGTTGTCGACGTAGACCACGTGCGCGTCGGGCTGGAACTGCTGGGCCACCTGGTGCACGTTGGCCTGGGTCGGCAGTCCGCTGCCCATGTCCAGGAACTGCCGGATCCCGGCGTCGCGGGCCAGGAAGCGCACCAGCCGGTAGAGGAACAGGCGGTTGTTCCGGGCCTCGGTCACACCCTCCGGGAACTGCTTGTGCACCGCCAGCACCGCGGCCCGGTCGACCGGGAAGTTGTCCTTGCCACCGAGGCAGTAGTCGTACATCCGGGCGGCGGTGGGCAAATCCTGCCGGATCTGCGGCTTACTTCCGTCATTGGGCGCGGTCATGACACCAGCTCCACAGTTGACACCGTCTCCGACTCGGGGGGAAGTGGGGAAGAAGAATCGTACCGGTCCGAGTGGATCAGTCGCCGAGTCGGGCGAGTTCCTCGTCCACGATCGACGGGTCGAGCTTGCGGAAGACCGGCTTCGGCGCGGCCAGCGCCCGGCCCGCCTCGACCGGCACCGACTCCCACTTCGCCCCGACCGTGTAGTCCCCGGTCAGCACCGGGTATGACGGTCCGCCGTCGAGGTCGTCGACCTCCACGATCGACGGCATCGGGGCATGCACGCCGGTGCCGCCGAGCAGCTCGTGCACCCGCTGCGCCGAGTGCGGCAGGAAGGGCGTGAGCAGCGTGTTGGCGTCGCTGACCACCTGGAGCGCGACGTGCAGGATCGTACCCATCCGGGGCTTGTCGGCCTCGCCCTTCAGCTTCCAGGGTGCCTGCTCGGAGAGGTACTTGTTCGCCTCCGCGACCACCCGCATCGCCTCGCCGATCGCCTGCTTCTGCCGGTGCTTGGCGATCAGCTCGCCGACGGTGCCGAACCCGGCCCGTGCGGTGGTGAGCAGCGCCTCGTCGGCCTCGGTCAGGCCGGCCGGGTCGATCGGCGGGATCGCGCCGAAGTTCTTCGCGGCCATCGAGATCGAGCGGTTGACCAGGTTGCCCCAGCCGGCGACCAGCTCGTCGTTGTTGCGGCGCAGGAACTCCGCCCAGGTGAAGTCGGTGTCCTGGCTCTCCGGGCCGGCGACGGCGATGAAGTAGCGCAGCGCGTCGGCGTCGTACCGGGCCAGGAAGTCGCGTACGTAGATCACGACCTGCCGGGACGAGGAGAACTTCTTCCCCTCCATGGTCAGGAACTCGCTGGAGACCACCTCGGTCGGCAGGTTGAGCCGCCCCAGGCCGCCCGGCTCGCCGCCCCGGTCACCCTCGCCGTCGTAGCCGAGCAGCAGCGCCGGCCAGATCACCGAGTGGAAGACGATGTTGTCCTTGCCCATGAAGTAGTAGCCCTGGGCATCCTTGCCCTCGGCGTCCGCCGCCCACCAGTGGCGCCACGCTTGCGGGTCGCCGGAGCGCCGGGCCCACTCGATCGACGCCGACAGGTAGCCGATCACCGCGTCGAACCAGACGTAGATCCGCTTGTCGCTCCGGTCGCGCCAGCCCTCCAGCGGGATCGGTACGCCCCATTCCAGGTCGCGGGTGATCGCCCGGGGCTGGAGGTCGTCCAGCAGGTTCTTGGAGAAGCGCAGTACGTTCGGCCGCCAGCCCTCCCGGCTGTCCAGCCACTTCCCCAGCGCCTGGGCGAAGGCCGGCAGGTCGAGGAAGAAATGCTCGGTCTCGACGAACTGCGGCGTCTCGCCGTTGATCTTCGAGCGCGGGTTGACCAGGTCGATCGGGTCGAGCTGGTTGCCGCAGTTGTCGCACTGGTCGCCCCGGGCGTGCGGGTAGCCGCAGATCGGGCAGGTGCCCTCGATGTAGCGGTCGGGCAGGGTACGGCCGGTCGACGGCGAGATCGCCCCCATGGTCACCTTGGGGACGATGTAGCCGTTGCGGTGCAGCGTCTCGAACAGCTCCTGCACCACCGCGTAGTGGTTACGGGTGGTGGTCCGGGTGAAGAGGTCGTAGGAGAGGCCGAGCCCGTGCAGGTCCTCGACGATCACCCGGTTGTAGCGGTCGGCCAGCTCGCGCGGGGTGACCCCCTCCTTGTCCGCCTGCACCTGGATCGGCGTGCCGTGCTCGTCGGTGCCGCTGATCATGAGTACGTCGTGCCCCGCCATCCGCATGTACCGGCTGAACACGTCGGAGGGGACCCCGAAGCCGGAGACGTGGCCGATGTGGCGCGGGCCGTTGGCGTACGGCCAGGCAACCGCCGCGAGAACGTGACTCATGGGAAGCAAGCCTAGTGACCACCGTCGGAGTACCGCGAACCAACGCCGTACCCGACCGCATCGACGGCTGTTTAGCCGAAAGATCACCTAACCTGCCAATATTCAGACTGATATCCGACTTTTTTCTCCTTCGACACGCGTGCCGGGCTGCCGTCACGAACCGGATCAGCGTTGTCCAATGGACGGGTGACGGGCCACGAGGGTCGCCAGCAAGCAGCGGAAACGTGCCCTTCCGAGGCCGAGCCCCAGCCGCCGGCGACGGCCGAGACCGCCCCGGCGCACGAGCCCGCGCCAGCCAGGGCCACCCCGGCGCACGAGCCCGCGCCGGCCGGACCGTTCCGGGGTGCCACGCCCGCGCTCGGTTCCGCCTGGCTCGGCGCCCCCGGCACGCTCGCCGGCCCGTCCGGGATCGAGCCGACCACCGGTGCCCCGCTCGCGATGCTGCCCCAGCGGGCTCCCCGGGCGGTGCCGACCTGGAACGGACCGACCGGCGGGCTACCGACCGTCGCAGGCGGATCGGGCCAGGAGACGGCCGAGGAGGACGACTTCTGGCTGCCGATCGAGGAGGTCCACTGGGACGGCACGCCCGTGCAGCCGACCCCCCGGACCTGGTACGGCCGGCCGAAGGACCCGGCCGCGACCGTCGCCCGGCAACGGGTGTCCCGACCGCCGAAGCGGCAGCGCAACCCGGCGCTCGGGCTCGCGGGCGTGATCCTCTGCTCGCTCGTCGCGAGCTTCTTCGCCTGGGTCAGTGCCGAACCGTTCTGGCTCGCCCTCGGCCACGGCGAACTGGGCACGGCGACGGTGGAGACCTGCACCGGCCGGGGGCTCGGGCAGCACTGCCGGGGCGAGTTCCGCGCCGACAGCGGCCTGTTGCGGGTGCACGACGTACGGCTGGTCGGGGTCGACGGGGCGCACCGGGAGTTCGGCAGCCGGCTCACCGCCCGGATGACCGGTACGGAGAGCGGGAAGGCGTACGTCGGTGCCGGCACCGGCCTGCTGCACCTGCGCTGGGTACTCGGCCTCGGGATGGTGCTGCTGTGCTGCGCGGGAGCCGGTTGGACCACCGGGGCGCTGCGGCTGCCGGGGCGGCGCAACCGGCACGCCGCCGCCCTGGTGAGCGTCGCCGGGCCGCTGCTGCTCACCGCTGGTTTCCTGGCAGCCGCCTACTGACCCCCCGACGGTCGGCGATCAGCTCGACGTCGGGGGGTGCACCGCGGAGTAGACGTCCCGCCTGCGCAGGCCGTACCCGGTGGCGACGGCGGTGATGGCGTCGCGTCGGGACGTACCCTCGGCCTCCAGGTCGGCGACCGCGGCCCGCAGGTCGGCGGCGGCCGGGACCGGCGTGGCGACCGCCGGGGCGCCCGCCACGACCAGGGTGATCTCGCCGCGCGGCTCGCCGTCGGCGGCCCAGGTCGCCAGCTCGCCGAGCGGGCGGCGCAGCACCTCCTCGTAGGTCTTGGTCAGCTCGCGGCAGAGCGCCGCCGGCCGCTCCGGGCCGAACGCGGCGGCCAGGTCGGCGAGCGCACCGGCCACCCGGTGCGGCGCCTCGAAGAAGACCAGGGTGCGCTCCTCGGCGGCGAGCGCCCGCAGTCGGGCCCGGCGCGGGCCGCCGGTGCGGGGCAGGAACCCCTCGAAGCAGAAGCGGTCGGTGGGCAGGCCGGAGAGGGCGAGCGCGGTGGTGACCGCGCTCGGGCCGGGCGCCACGGTGACCGGCACCCCCGCGTCGAGCGCGGCCCGGACCAGCCGGTAGCCGGGGTCGGAGACGCTCGGCATCCCGGCGTCGGTCACCAGCGCCACCAGCGCGCCGTCCCCGGCGGCGTCGACCAGGTCGGGGGTACGGCGTTCCTCGTTGCCCTCGAAGTACGACACGATCTTGCCGGTGATGGTCACGTCCAGGTCCCGGGCCAGCCGGGTGAGCCGGCGGGTGTCCTCGGCGGCGACGATGTCGGCCTCGCCGAGGGCCTCCCGCAGCCGCGCCGAGGCGTCGCCGGGGTTGCCGAGCGGCGCGCCAAGCAGGATCAGCCGGCCGTTACCGGGCGATTTTCCCACCAGCTGACTCCTTCATCGATAACTGTCATCGCACATAGCGAGCGTCGTGCCCCGTTTCACACCATCGCAGCCTACGATCACGGGGTGACTCTGGCGTCGACAGCGCAGACCGAGAGCCCGGGCACCGCCGGGCCGCCGCCGGCCCCGGTGGTCGAGGTGGTCGCGGCCACCCCGGCCGGAACGGCCACCACCGAGCGTCCCGAGCGTCCCGGCGGAGGGATACCGGCGATCATCAGCCGCCGGCTGGCCCCGTTCGACGCCCGGCTCGAACCGTGGTCCTGGCTGGCCACCGCCGTGGTGGTGCTGATCGCCGGCATCCTCCGCTTCGTCGGGTTGAGCAACCCCAAGGGCAAGATCTTCGACGAGATCTACTACGCCACCGACGCGCACAACCTGCTGCTGCGCGGCATCGAATGGGACGAGAAGAACAACACCGCCGCGTACGTGGTGCACCCGCCGCTCGGCAAGTGGATGATCGCGATCGGCGAGCAGATCTGGGGCTACAACGAGCTGGGCTGGCGGTTCTCCGCCGCGGCCGTCGGGACGCTCTCCGTCCTGCTGCTGATCAGGATCGCCCGCCGGATGTTCCGGTCGACGGTGCTCGGCTGCACCGCCGGGCTGCTGATGGCACTGGACGGCTTCCACCTGGTGCTCTCCCGCACCGCACTGCTCGACATCTTCCTGATGTTCTTCATTCTGGCCGCGTTCGGCGCCCTGGTCGTCGACCGGGACGTCCGGCGGAAGCGCTGGCTGCGGGCGATCGAGTCCGGCATCGACCCGAGCCAGCCGGGACGGCGCAACCGGCCGCCGTTCCGCTGGTCCGACGGGGTGCCGTGGTGGCGCCTGCTCGCCGCCGTGCTGCTCGGCTGTGCGTTCGGGGTGAAGTGGAGCGCACTGTACTTCGTACCGGTCTTCGCCCTGCTGGTCGTGCTCTGGGAGGTCGGCGCCCGGCGGTCCGCAGGGGTACGCCGACCGTGGCGGGACACCTTCGTCGACGAGGGGCTCTGGCTGCTCGGTGCCGGGGTGCTGATCGGGCTCGTCTATCTCGCCACCTGGTCCGGCTGGTTCGCCAGCGACAACGGCTACTTCCGGAACTGGCGGGCCGACACCGGCCAGTCCAGCCTGCCGGTCATCGGCAGCCTGCAGAACCTCTGGCACTACCACCAGGAGGCGCTGAAATTCCATTCCGGCCTGGACGACAAACACGTCTACCAGTCCTGGCCGTGGCAGTGGCTGCTGCTCGGCCGGCCGGTCGCGTTCCACTGGTCGGACCAGGGCACCTGCGGGGCCCCGAGCTGCGCCTCGGAGATCCTGCTGCTCGGTACCCCGATCCTGTGGTGGTCGTTCCTCCCGGCACTGGCCGCACTCGCCTGGCTGGGTCTGGCCCGGCGGGACTGGCGGGCCCCGGCGATCCTGCTGCCGGTCGCCGCCGGCCTGCTGCCGTGGTTCTGGTTCGCGCTGGAAGGCCGGACGATGTTCTTCTTCTACGTCGCGCCGGTGGTGCCGTTCATGATCCTGGCCGTCACCTACGTGCTGGGCGCGATCACGGGCCCGGCCCGATCCCCGGCCCCGGCACCGGCGGGCCCTGCGGCCGGCGGTGATCCGCCGGCCGGATCGGACGGCGACGGTGGGCACGGCGGCCGGACCAGCGACCGCCGCATGATCGGCGCGATCGTCGCCGGCACCTACGTCCTGCTGGTGGCGATCTGCTTCGCCTACTTCCACCCGATCTTCGTGGGGCAGATCCTGCCCTACGCCGAGTGGTCGACCCGGATGTGGCTCGGCAACCGCTGGATCTGACGCCTTCGCCGACAGCCGCCCGGGACGGCCGGGCGGCGCGGTTCCACCGTGGACGGCCACCGGAAGTCCATGGGAAGAGGGGTGGCAGCTCGGGAAGCTGCGCGGCCTGCGGCAAACGGCCGGACATAGGTGCGCGCCCCGATCGCCTGCCACGGGGGAAGCGGGCGATTGGGGCGCGCACCAAGGAGCTTAACCACCCTGGATCAGCGGCACAACGGGTGGTGTCAGGTCAGATTTCCGACCGACGCACCGCCGAACACAACGGGCGTATCGGGCAGAGCGCCCGGATGGGCATCAGCCCCCCGAAACGGCCGGTTCGGCGAGGGTCCGAAGCGACCGGTAGCCGCCGCCCGGCAGACCCGCCGCCGCCGTTGGGACGCCGACCACCGGCCACCGGGCTCCGCCGTTCACGGGATGGCCACTCCACCGATCATCAGGCGAACCCGGCGGAACGAGCCGACATTGAAACGGCCGAACAGCGATCCTGCCGATAGTTGCCCCGGGTAGGCACACTGTTGCGGTGACCGGACCACTGCGTTGCGGATTCACCCCCACTCCGACCCGGCTCGTCGCGGTCGGCCTGGTGGCCGTACTCGGCCTCACCTCGTGCGGCACGGGCGGCGACGACCCCGAGGCCGGCCCGAGCTGGTCGGGCAGTGCCGCACCCACTCCGGGCGGTGCGGGTGCGGCCAAACCCACCCCGTTCACCGGCTGGTCCGATCCGGCCCTGGTCGGCAAACCCTACGGCGACAAGGTCAACGGCCTGCTCACCTTCCGGGGCAACCCGAGCCGGACCTACTACGGCACCGGGCCGATGCCCCGGACCACTCCGGCCCGACGCTGGCAGTTCCCGCGCAGCGGCGGCCTCTGCGGGAAGTCGACCGACGAGAAGGGCACCCGGGTCTGGTGCGGTACAGGCTGGACCGGCCAACCCGCCGTGTTCGAGCGGGACGGGCGGACCTGGGTGGTCTTCGGGGCGTACGACCACAGGATCCATTTCCTGGACGGCGAGACCGGCGAGCGGATCCTGCCGGACTTCCCGACCGGCGACATCATCAAGGGTTCCGTCACCGTCGACCCGGACGGGTTCCCGCTGGTCTACTCGGGATCGCGGGACAACTACTACCGGGTTCTCGCGATCGACCGGGGCAGGCCGACCGAGCTGTGGAAGCTCTCGGCCCGGGCGGTCTCGCCGACGATGTGGAACGACGACTTCGACGGTGCCGGCCTGATCCTCGACGACCACCTCTTCCTGGGTGGCGAGAACAGCCAGTTCCACATCGTCAAGCTCAACCGGAGGTACGGCCCCGACGGCAAGGTCACGGTCAAGCCGAAGCTGGTGTTCAACGCCCCCGGCTGGGACGCCCAACTCCTCCGCGACGTGGACGACCGGATGGTCTCGATCGAGAACTCGGTGGCCGTCTCCGGCAACGTGGTCTATTTCGCCAACTCCGGTGGCCTGGTGCAGGGCTGGGACATCAGCGGCCTGAAGCAGGGGCGCAAGCCGAAGCGGGTGTTCCGGTTCTGGACCGGTGACGACACCGACGCCTCGATCGCGGTCGACGAGACCGGCGCGCTCTACGTCGGCTCGGAGTACGAGCGCGGCACGGCACGCTCCAAGCAGGTCGGGCAGATGATGAAGCTCGACCCCGGGCGGAGCGGCGACCCGAGCGTGTGGCACGTCGACGACCACGCGGACCGGCCGGCCGGCATCTGGGGCAGTCCCGCCCTGCACAAGGACATCGCGATCTTCGACACCCAGGGCGGTGAGGTGCTCGGCGTCGACCGGGCGACCGGGGCCGTACGGTGGCGGTTCGAACTGCCCGGCCCGACCTGGCAGTCCCCGGTGGTGGTCGACGACGTACTGGTGATCGGGGACTGCGGCGGAACGCTGCACGCGTACGACGTCGCCGACACCAGGGCCGCGCCGAAGCCACTGTGGAAGGTCAAGCTCGGCGGCTGCATCGAGTCGACCCCGGCGGTGTGGCGTGGGCGGATCTACGTCGGCACCCGGGCCGGCGCGTTCCACGCGATCGCGGCCCGCTGACCCGCACGACCTCATGTTGTGGGCGCAGATCCGGTCTGGCCCACCGGGGCCGGGCGCGGAACGTGCGGACCGGACCGGGGAGGTCCGGCCCGCACGTTACCGTCGCGGGTTGTCGCCGACTCAGCTGGTCGGGACCACCAGGTCGACGGTGAGGGTGCCGCTGGCCGGCACCTTGAACCGGGGCACCGTCCTGGTGCCGTCCGGGTTGGTCACCCGGTAGGTGCCGTTGAGGTGCTCCTCCGCCTGGAACGTCACGTCGTAGGTGAAGTACACCCGCTGCGGCCCGGTCACCCGCATCCGGAAGTGCCCGCCTGACATCCAGACGCTTCCGGCGACGTCACCGGTCTCCGCGTTGCGGGCGATCACGTATCCGCTCTCGAAGGGCACCCCGTCGGCGTTGGTGAAGCTGCCGGCCACCTCGCTGCCGGCGGCCACCGCCACGTCGTTGGTGACGCTGCCGCCGGCCGTGACCCTGACCGGGGTCGCGGTGTACCGGCTGGGCGCGCCACCGCCGGACCATTGACTCGCGTACCCGTACGCGTGCACGACCACCGGCCACTCGTACGGCCCGAGCCGTGCCAGGGTGTAGCGCCCGTCGGCGTCCGGGTGCGCGTCGCCCACTCCGACGCCGGGGTGCGCGGTCAGCACCGAGACGAAGGCGTCTTTGATCGGCGCACCGGTGGCCGCGTCGGTGATCCGGCCGGTGACGGTGCCGGCCCGATCCAGTTTGATCTGCGGCGCGGTCACCGTCTGACCGACCGTCGCCGTCACCACAGCCGCCTGCCGTTCGTCACCGGTGCCGCCGTCCGGTCCGACCCACTGCCGGCCGTACGTCGAGCCGCGCGGGTTGACGAAGAGCCGGTGCTCACCGCCGTTCAGCCGTCCGACCCGGATCCGCCCGGCGCTGTCGCTGCAGTTGCCGTAGCCGTCCTGGAGCGCCGCCTGCCTCGGCCGGAACGCGGCGACACAGACGCCGGAGACCGGCCGTCCGGTCGCCCGGTCGACCACCGTGGTGGTGATGACGGCTGCCGGGCGCAGCTTGACGGTCCGCTCGGTGGTCTGCCCGACGCCGACCCGCACGCCGAGGAGATCCTTGTTGTGGTAGCTGCCGTCCTCGGTGTAGAGGTTGAGGTCGTGCGCCCCCTTCGGCAGGTCGTGCAGGGTGACCGAGCCGCTGCCGCACTGCGACTGCACGCAGAAGCGGCCGACCGGCGCGCCGGTGACCGCGTCCACCGCGGTGATCCGGATCGAACCGGTCCCGAGTTGCTTCTCGGTGATCCGGGTCGGCTCGCCGCCGCGGATCACCACCGGGTTCGCGTCCGCCGCCGAGAGCCGGCCCCGGTAGTACTGCGTCTGCTCACCGACGGTGAAGCTCACCTGGTACGTCCCGGCGAGCAGCGCCGGCACCCGGAACTCGCCGTCGTCGTCGGTGTACCCGGCATCGCCCGCGTAGTGGCCGTTGGGGGTCTGCAACGCGACGTGCACGTCGGACATCGGCTCGCCGGCCTGGCTGGTGAACCTTCCGGAGAGGCTGCCGGCGGGCAGCAGCGTGTCGTTAGCGACGATCTCGGCGTCCGCGACGACCTCGAACCGGGTGGCGTCCGTGGGGTCCAGCTTTCCGGGGACGTACTGCTCCTGGTAGGTGCCCGGGATGGGTTGGAACGAGACGACGTACGTGCCGGGCAGCGCGCTGATCCGGTAGCGCCCGTCGGCGTCGGTCAGCCCGCCGGACCACTCGCCACTGTCGTCGTCGCGGACGCTGACGTAGACGTCGGCCGCGGGTTCGCCGGTCGCCGTGCTCAGCTCTCCGCTGACGATGCCGCTGGGGAACAGCCGCTCGTCGGCCGTGCTGGTGGCGCCGGCCGTGACGACGACCGGGTCGGCGTCCCAGATATCCGACTTCTGCCGGTAGTACTGCCGGGGTCCGCTGTTCGGCACGAATTCGACCAGGTACGACCCGGCGGCGACACCCTCGAAGGTGTACCGGCCGTCCTCCCCGGTGGTGGTCCCGTTGATGAAGTCGAAGCCGTCGGCCTCGTAGAGGCCGATCCAGGCACCCACGGCACCGGCGCCGGCACTCGTGGTCAGCCGGCCGCTGATGGCGCCGGTCGCGGCACTGCCGGCCGGCGCGGCCACCGCCGGTGGTGGTGACGCGGCGAGCACGGTCGCCGCGAGGGCCACACCGGACAGTGTGGCGCGGCGCAAGAGCGAAATGCGCATTTCGGTCCTAAATCTGCAGGCGGAGCGTCCAGAAGGGCGTTCCACCCACCGGCCCCCGCCCCGCCCGGCAACCGGCATCCGGAGGGTAGATGATCGCGAATGGCTCGCACCTCGTCCTTTCAGTCGAGACGGGACACTCGGCCCGGCAGGACAGACCGGGACGCTCCGGTGCCGCCGGTTCGAGGACGGTCGCGAACAATCCCGACATCCGGAGGCGCACGAGGAAAGAAACCTGCACAGCCACTTCCGCACCACGCAGGTATCTGCCAACCTGACATCTACATTCGCCTATGTCAGGAGGCCAACCATGTCGCTGTCTCGTCGTCTGGTCCCCCTGCTAGCCGCCGTCACCGTCGCACTCGTCACCACGCTCACCGTCGGGCTGGCCGCCGTACCCGCACAGGCGGCGGCGACCACCTACACCGCACTCGGCGACTCGTACGCCTCCGGCACCGGCACCCGGGAGTACTACCCGGACAGCGGATCCTGCCAGCGCTCCCGACACTCCTACCCGACGCTCGACGCCGCCCGGCTCGGTGCCACGCTCAGCTTCCCGGCCTGCGCCGGAGCCACCACCTCCAGCGTGCTCAGCGGGCAGCTCGGCAGCCTCAACCCGGCCACCAGCTACGTCACGGTGCAGGCCGGCGGCAACGACATCGGCTGGTCGTCGGTGATCGTGCAGTGCGCGCTGCCCTGGCCCACCACCTGCTGGTCGCAGATCGACAGCGCGGAGAACACCATCCGGAACACGCTGCCGGGCCGGCTCGACCAGCTCTACTCCCGGATCCGCAGCCTGGCCCCGAACGCCCGGGTCGCGGTGGTCGGCTATCCCCGCCTCTTCAACGGCGAGGAGTGCAACATCATCGCCCGGATCTCCCCCGGTGAGCAGGCCGAACTCAACGCCGCGGCGGACCTGCTCGCCACCACCATCGCCGCCCGGGCCGCCGCGCACGGGTTCGCCTTCGTCGACGCCCGGGGCCCGTTCACCGGGCACGCGGTCTGCGACGACGTCGAATGGTTGAACGGCACCTCCAACCCGATCGGAGAGTCGTACCACCCGAACCGGGCCGGACACGTCGGATACGCCGGCATCGTCGAGACCGCCCTCCGGGCCGCCGCGCGCAGGTCCTGACGGTCCGCCAGGTTGGCGTCGGCCGGTCGCCGCGAGGTGGCCCCGCTCAGTCGGTCGGCACCACCGGGCCGACCGGCGCGGCCGCCACCTCGCCGGTGACGCCGCCGCCCGTGACCGCCACCCGGGCGGGCCGGCGGCTATCCCCCACCGGCCCGCAGGACCTCGCCCAGCCGCCAGCGACGCCGCAACGCGAACTCGATCCGGATCACCGAAACGACCGCCACCAGCAACGCGGCGGCGAACAGGCCGAGCTGCCACCACGGCAGCGCCAGGGCCGGATCGGTGATCTGCCCGGTCAGCCGCCGCAGTGCGAGCGGACCGAGCAGCTGACTCGCGAGCAGCACACCGAGCAGCGGCCCGCCCACGGCGGCGACGACGACCGGCGGCAGCAGCTCCCCCGCGGCGACCCAGCGGGCGTCCGCCGGCCGCAGTCCGAGCGTCCGCAGCCGGGTCAGCGTCTGCCACCGCTCCGGCGCGCTCGCCGCCGAGCCGAGGGCGAGCCCGAGCAGCCCCAGGGCCAGCAGGATCGCGGCCGAGATCCAGCCCAGCCGCAGCAGGCCCAGCGAGAGCGGCTCGTTCCGGCGTTGCGCCAGTACCTCCTCGCGGATCGCGGTGTCACCCGCGCCGGCGTTGTCGCTGACCGCCCGAGCCGCCCCGGGACCGGCCGCCCACACCGTGTTCGGCACAACCGGAACACCGGCGGCGGCGACGGCGGCGGCATCCACCACGACCACGTCGTCGGCGTCGCCGACGGTCGGCGCGGTGCCGACCGCCGCGAGCGGTATGCCCGGACCTTCCCGACGGCGGAGTTCCAGCCTCATCCCGGGCCGCAGTCCGCCGTCCGCGGAACGCACCAGCGCCGGGACGGGGCCGGGACCGGGCACGGCGAGCCGGTCGAGTTCCGGCCCGTCCGGCAGCGGCGTCGTGGCCAGGAGCCGCCGGAACGCGGCAGCGTCGACGATGACCAGACGTGGTGCGACCAGTACCGAATCGGCGGTGATCCGGTCGCCGTCAGCCACCTCCGCGACGACCACCTGGCGGACCCCGGGCGCGGCGACGATCCGCTGGGCGACCGCTCCCGTGGCGGCGGCGTCCGCCGAGACGACGTCGAGTCGGGCGTCGGCGCCGACCGTACGCCACGCACCGGCGGCGAGGCCCTGGACAACGGTGGCCTGCAACGTGACCGTGAACGACGCCAGCGCGACGGCGGTCACCAGAAGCAGCGGCGGAAGTACCCGGGCCGAGGTCGCGGCCGCCCGGGCGGCGCCGAACACCGCGAGCGGGCGGCGGGACCGCAGCGAGCGCCGCAGCGCGAAACGGGTGCCGACCGGCAGCAGCCGGAGCAGGACGAGCGCACCGGCGAGCGCACCGAGTGCGGGCGCACTCGCCGGCAGTGCCAGGCCACTGTCCCGGCCCGCGTCCGGACCGGTCGGCGCGCCGGCCGGCACCGCCGGAAGGATTCCGCGCTGGCGAAGTGCGACGAAAGCGGCCACCGCGGCGACCACGAGCCCGACCTCCAGGGTGGCCCGGCGAAGTTCACCGGTGCGGCGGACCCAGCGGCGTGCCGCCCGGTTGGCCAGGACGCGCCGCCCCCGGGTGGCCCGGGCGGCGGCGAGGGTGCCGAGCACCGGACCGGCAGCGACGGCGGCGAGGACCACCGGAGCCGCCGCACCCAGGGAGACCCCCGGGGCTACGGCAGCGGCCAGCCCGAGCCCGACCGCGGTGGCCACCAGTGTCAGCACGGTGGACTCGACCAGCAGTTCCGTGGCGAGATCCGGCAGGGCGACGCCGCGCTGCCGGGCGGCGGACAACGCCGGGACGCGGCGCCGGACCAGCAGGTCGGCGGCGAGCAGCAGCACCAGTACCGTGACGGTCAGCACCCCGATGAGCAGCACCGACGCCTGCGCGGTGGCGGCGGCGATCCGTGTCCGGACGTCCCGTAACACGACGTCGAGCCGGGTCTCCCAGCGCAGCGTGCCGCCGTAGAGGCTGGACGAACCGGAGGAGGTCTTCAGGGCGACCACGGTCGCGGCGACCCGCGCGGCGGAATCCTGGCCGAGCGCCTCGGGTTCCGGCCCGAACCAGACGACCCGGTCCAGTTCGTCGTCTTCGAACGCGAGCCGGGCGTCCGGCAGGGAATCGGCGGAGAGCAGCCCGGCGAGCCGGGTGCTGCCCACGCCGTCCACGCCGGGCACGGGACGCAGCAGCCATGGCGCGAGCCGCCAGGCCGGATCATCCGGATCCGTCGCCTCGAAAATGCCGCTGACCTGGACGTGCTTCTTCCTGTTCTGCTGGTCCACCAGTGGGATGCGGTCTCCGGGGCCGACGCCGAGCGCTTCGGCGTCCGCCTTCGACAGGCCGACCTGCACCGGCCAGGGCGGCCCACCGTACGGGACCTCGATCCGACTGTCCCGCTCCGGAACGGCCGGCCGGGGCGCCCCGCCCGCGATCCAGGTGACGCCCGGCCCGCCGCCGGTCGAGGCATCGCCGGCGAGATAGCTGAGCCGGAAGGTGCGTTGCACGCTTCCGTCGGTGATCTTCAGGGTACCGCTGGTGACGGTGCTGATGGGTGGCCGCAGCATCGCCGCCAACTCGGGACCGAGTTCGTCCTCGGCCATCCCGGCCACGTCGTCGACGATCTCGGCGAGGTACGGGTCCCGTACCCGCCCGCCGTGTGGCCCGGCGTCCGGCTCCCAACCGGTGTGTACCCGGACTGCGGCGTCGTCGCCGGCCTGACGTACCGCGTCCTGGACGGCGACGTCGGCGGTGGCCCGGATCAGCGGCGGCACGGCGGCGGCGAACAGCACGACGGAGACGACGACGACCGCGATCAGCAGCAGCGGCCCGGCGTCGAACCGCGGGCGGCTGCGCACCGTCGGCCAGTGCGGTGCTGGTCGCCACCGTCGGATCACGAGCCCACCCGGAGGTACCCGGCCCCGGCGCGGCGGGTCCGGACGGTGACCACCAGCGCCACCGCGAGCAGGCAACCGGCCAGCAGCAGGGCGAGCAGGGCCGCCTCGGCCGCCCACGGCCAGTGCGGCGCGACGGGCGGGACGGGCGCGGCACCGGCGTCGGAACGGATCAGCGGCGGCGCGACGGCGAAGGTACCGAACGCGCCGACGGCCGCACCCGCGACCAGCAGCGGCAACAGCAGGCCGGCGTACTGGCCGAACAGCACAGCGCGGACCTCCCGCCGGGTCAGACCCAACGCCCGCAGCCGGGCCACCTGGACGGCGCGGGCCCGAAGGTCGACGAGGACGTGCAGGACGACACCGGCGACCAGTAGCAGGGCGGCGGCGGGAACGAGCAACCGGAGCGCGGCCGGCAGTCCGGCGCGCAGCGGTCCGGCGCTGAGCCGGCTGGTCTCGGCGGCCCTACTGTCGACCGTGCCGATGTGCAGCGCGGCGGCGCGTGCGGCGGCGTCCGGCTGGCCGGGGTGGCCGATCCACCAGCCGTTCACCGGATACTGCAGGTTGCCGGCGACCACCAGGGCACGGGAGAGCAGGTCGATGTCGGCCAGGATGGCAGCGGCACCGGGCGCGGCCGGCACCTCGGGCACCACCTCGGTGACGACGACGGCGACGTCGCTGGTGCTCACGACGATGCTCAGCACAGAGCCACGGCGCACGCCGAGTTCGTCGCGGAGGCGGGCCGAGACGGCCACGGGCACCGGTCCGGGGGCGGGGAAGGCGGTCACGACGAGGTTGCGGGCGGCGTCCTGCGGGCCGCTGAGCTGGACGGTCGTCGTCATCCTCAGCTCGGTACCCGAGGCGGTGCCGGCGAGCGAGACGGCCGACCGGGTGAGCATCCCGGGTGCGGGCGGGGCGGAGGTGGCGGTCCACGGCGCCGCACCGCTGCGGGCCTGTGCCCCGGGCGCCGCCAGCGTCACGGCGACCTGGCTGTTGCCGGGATCGGAGACTCCGGCCGACGGGTCGGCGGCGATCGGCAGCGAGAGCCCGACCAGTTCCAGACCGTCGGCCGGCACGCACCCGGGCAACCGGTGCACCGCGCCGTCGAGTCGGACGGGCGCCCCGGTGCAGGTCGTCCGCAGGCCCGTACCGTCCTGCAACAGCAGCCGGGGGGCCACCACGAGCGGGGTCGCACCGGTCGCCGTGCCGCTCAGGGTCAGTACGGACCCGGCCGGTACGGCGACGCCGACGGCGCGGGTCGGCGGCGCCAGTGCGGCCCCCACCTCCGCCCAGCCACGGTCGCCGTCCAGTCGTCCCCGGAGCAGTGCCTCGGCCTGCCCGGTGTGCACCGCGACCAGCTGGGGTGCGTCGCCGGCACTGCCCAGCCAGTCGCCGATGGCGACCCCACGGGCGGCGACCGGGCTCACCGCTCCCCCGGTCGCGGCGCTGACGTCCGCGCCCTGCCCGGCGACCGGCGGGGCCGCCAACGCGATCGCCAGGTCGGTGCCGACCGACAGGTCGGCCTGGTCGTGCTGCGATCGTTCCCAGGTGGCGCCGAAACCGACCCCGAACGTGCCGGCCGCGCAGGTGAGGCCGACCAGCAGGCCCGCCGCGACCGCCTGCGGCCGGCGGGCCGCCTCGAACACGGCCAGCGGAAGCGCCAGTCCCCGGGCCCGCCGGGCCAGCCGCTCGACACCGCGCAGCGCGGGCGGCACCAGGCGTAGGGCCAGTACGGCGCCGGCGGCCAGCAACAGCGCCGGTGCGACCACCCGGACGGCGTCGATCCGGGTGTCGGCGCCGGTGGCCTGGGCGTGCAGCTGCCACAGACCGACGGCGCCGAACGCCACGAGCAGCACGTCGGCACCGGACCGGGCGAGCAGCCCGCCCGGCTGTTGCCGACCGCCGGCCGTGGCAACCGGCCGTACGACGCGGGCCACCAGCACCCCCGCGAGCACGAGTACGCCACCGAGCACGACGACCACCTGCCGGGCGGTCACCTGCGGTGGGCCGGCCAGGCCGGCGCCGGCCAGTGGTGGCAGCCGGGTCAGGCCGGCATGCAGCAGGGACGAGGCGGGGACGGCGAGCGCGGCGGCGAGCACCGCCAACCCGGCACCCTCGGCGGCCGCCGTGCCGGCGAGCCGGCCACCGCCGAAACCCAGCGTGGACAGCAGGCTGGTCTCGTCGGCGCGTACCCCGGCGGCGAGCTGACCGGCGAGGGCCAGGGCGGCGGCGGTCAGCACCCCGCCGAGCAGGGCGACGGCGAGCACCGTACCAGCGGTGACCCGCTGCTGGGCACGGGCGTTCGACAGCGTCTGAGGCAGCCGCGAGGCGACATTCTCGATCCTCACCCGGTCGCCGAGGATCCCCGCCAGCCGTCGGTCGGCACCGCGTACCGCAGCGGCGACGGCTTCCAGGTCGTGGCCGGCCGCGCCGGAGAGGTCCGGCTGGGCGGTGATCTCCATCCGGTCGAGCGTGTGCGCACCGGAGAGCAGATCAGGCAGCGCGACGACGACCGGACCGTAGGCGTGCACCGGTTGCAGGTAGCGCCCGTCGCCGAAGGCGGGATCGTAGCCGGCCCCGCCGAGCGGGTCGCGGTCCCAGCCGGTACCGGGCAGCGGACGTGCCACGCCGACGACGACCACTTCGACCGCCGGGGCGGGCTCGCTGTTCAACTCCGCGCCGAGCCGGACGCGGCTGCCGAGGGTGAGGCCGAGCTGGCGGGCCATGGGCTCGAGCAGGACGGCCTCCACCGGGGTGGCCCCGCCGGCTGCCCGTGGCCAACGGCCGTCGAGCAGTTCGGCCCGGGCCGGCAGGTCGTCCATTGCCGACAGGTACGTCTCGGTCGGGACGCTGCCGTGTCCGGCCAGGCTCTCCGGCAGCAGCCGGAACGCGGACGACGCCCGGATGGCCGTCGTCGCGGAGAACGGCGCGAGGGTCGAGGTCAGCAGCTCACGGGTGTCGGCGGCCACCGAGCTGGCATCGGCGCCCCGCACGTCGACGGTGTAGGCGGTGACGCCGACCTCCCCGGGGGCGGCCCGGGCGGCGGCAACCTCGAACGCCCGATCGGCGGTACGGGTGACCAGCAGCGCGCAGGTGCCGAGCAGTGTCGCGCCGAGCGCGACCACCGCCAGCAGCGCGGCGAGCATCGGCCACTGCGCACGGGCACGAAGCCCGAGCAGCCTCAGCACCCGTCGCTCCGCCCCGCCGTACCGCCCGCGCCGGACTCGTCGTCGGGCGGGCCGGGCGGAGTGTCGTCGAGCCGGCCGTCCCGGATCTGGATCACCCGATCCGCCAGCGCCATCATCACCGGGTCGTGTGTGGAGATCAGCGCGGTGACCCCCTCGGACTCCACCACCCCGCGCAACAGCGACATCACCGACAGACCCGTCTCGGCGTCCAGCTGCCCGGTCGGCTCGTCGGCGATCAGCAGCCGGGGTGAGGCGGCCAGCGCCCGGGCGATCGCCACCCGTTGCTGCTGGCCGCCGGAGAGTTCGCCAGGACGCTGCTGGCCGTGCTCGGCCAGGCCGACCAGTTCCAGCAACAGTTCGACCCGGCGCTCCCGCTCCCGGGCCGGGGTACGGGCAAGTCGCAGCGGGGCGCCGACGTTCTCCGCCGCCGACAGCACCGGGATCAGCCCGAACGTCTGGAACACGTAGCTGACCGTCCCGCGTCGTAGCCGGGACAGCCCGTCCTCGTCGAGGGCGGTCACCTCGGTGCCGTCGACGACGACCGTGCCGGAATCCGGCCGGTCCAGCCCGCCGACGATGTTGAGCAGGGTGGTCTTGCCGGAGCCGGAACGGCCGACCAGGGCGACCATGGCTCCTGGTTCGACGTCGAACGACACGTCCCGCAACGCGTGCACCGCCGTCGACCCGGAACCGAAGCTCCGGCTGACGCCCCGCACGGTGAGCAGCGCGGCGGCAGTCACGGACGGTCGCCGGGGTCGGGCGGGGTTTCGACGTGGTCGCTGCGGTCCGGGCGGATCTCGACGTGGTCGGCCTCCAGGGCGAGCCGGACCCGCCTGGTCAACGCCAACGCCTCGCGGTACTCCCGAGGCACCTGGACCCGACCGGCGCGGTCCATCACGGCGTACTCCTCGGCGATGATCCGTACGTCGCCGTCGGTACCGGTCGCCGAACGGCGCAGCACCTCGCTGCTGGTCCGCCCGTCGCGGATCGCCACGGTCCGCTCGACCCGGCCGCTGACCTCGGGATCGTGGGTCACCACGACGACGGTGACGCCGAGTTGGCGGTTGACGTCCCGCAGGGCGCCGAAGACCTCGGCCGAGGTAGCGCTGTCCAGCTCGCCGGTCGGCTCGTCGGCCAGCAGCACCCGGGGCTGGTTGGCGAGGGCGACCGCGACGGCGACCCGCATCTGCTGCCCGCCCGACATCTGCCCCGGACGCCGGTCGGCGCAGTCGGCGACGCCGAGGGCGTCCAGCAGGTCGGCGACCCGGGTTCGGCGGGTACGGGCCGGCGTGCGGGCTGCGGTCATCGGCAGGTCGACCATCTGCCGCGCGGTCAGGTAGGGCACAAGATTGCTCGTGCTCTGCTGCCGGACGAAGCCGACGGTGTGCCGCCGGTAGCGGACGCGGTCCGCGCGGGACATCGCCAGCAGGTCCCAACGGTCGACCCGGGCCCGCCCGGCGGTGGGCGCGTCGATTCCGGCAAGGATGGAGAGCAGCGTCGACTTGCCCGACCCGGACGCCCCGACGACGGCGATCATCTCGCCGCTCTGCACGACGAGGTCCAGCCCCTGCAACGCCTGTACCTCGATCGAGCCGGTCTGGTAGATCCGGACCAGGCTCTCGCAGACGATCAGCGCGTCACGGCCGAACTCCGGCACCCGCCCTGCGGGCTGGGGCAGCGTCAGCGATGTGATAACGAGACCTCTCGTCGGCCGTTTCGGGCAGAGACTAGCCAGGATGATCTATGCCGTCAACGGCCGCCGCCGGGTTCCCGCACCGGTTGGAACGGGGCGGTGCCCGTACCCGTGGGGCTACTCGCAGGTCCAGCGGACGGCCGCGGTGGCGGCGTCGTCCGGGGCGACCGAGACGCTCCCGCCGACCACCCGGCCGTCGTCGCTGAGGCTCACCGCCGCCGGTCCCTCCTTTCCGGGTACGGCCCCGGCCGGCATCGGAAGCGCGAACGGCCGGTCCCCGGCCAGTACCGCGGGGGTCTCGACGCCGGACGCGTTCCGGACGAACCCGGCCAGCCAGCCGTGTCGGTTGATCGCCGCCGCCCAGGCCAGCCCGGTCACCGGCGCAGCCTGCCCGGTACGCGGGTTCCACCGGGTCGGCACGAAGTGCTGCTCGGCGCCGGAGGGCGCCGCCGACCAGCCGAGTACCCAGCCGCCCCGGACGGAGAGGGCGCCGGTGGTGGCGGCGTGTCGGGGTGGCGGTGCCAGGGTGCGGGCCGCACCGTCCGGCGCCCACGCCGTCGTCCGGGTCGTCCCCGCCGGCCCGAAGTCGACGATGCCACCGACCACGGTGCCGTCGTCGTCGAGCCCGGTGGCGTAGTGCCGCCCGGTGACCGGCTGGGGCAGCCAGGTCGGATCCTGCTCGGCTCCGGCCCCCCAGACCACCGGGTTGCTTCCCGGCACCTCGGCCACATCCGGAGACTCCGGCGGGCCGCCCTTCGTGCCGATCGGCTTGCCCCGGTAGGCGAGGGTGCGGATGCCGCCGAGCACGTCACCGCGCTCGTTCAGGTCCATCACGTCGCCGACGTAGCCGCCGTCCGGGTCGGTCAGGTCGACGTACCGGCCGTCGCGGTAGACCCAGGCGACCAGTACGGCCCTGCCGTCCCTTACCACTACGCCGTCGCCCGCGACGACTCCGGCCGAGTTGACCAGCAGTTGGGCCGGATCGGTGGTCTCCGGTTCGAGTACCGTCATGGCGCCCCGGTCCCAGAGCAGCGTCCAGGTTCGCGCCGTCCGGTCGTCCCGGGCCACCCCGACCAGGTAGCGCCCGGTCGGGTCGCCGTCGAACACCTGGCTGCTGGTGGCACCGGCCGGAAGCGGGAGGCGCTGCGGCATACACCTGGTCGGAGGGGGTGGTGGGCTCCCGGTGCCGGACCCGTCCGGCGAGGCCGGGTCGCCGGGAGCCGGACCGGGCTGGGCGCCGTGGTCCGGAGCGGGGTCGGCGGACCGACCGTCGGGTACCGCCGCCAGCCCGATCGGCACCGCCAGCAACACGACGGCGGTCACCGCCGCCAGACCGCTCCCGGTCAGCAACCGGCGGCGGCGGAGCCGACGCCGGCCGGCGCGGAGCAGGCCGGCGATCTCCACCGTGGAGGGCTGGTCCAGCTTTCCGTCCAGCGGGCGCAGCAGGTCACGGGCTGCCGCGTCGTCGAGGTCGTCCATCTCGTCTCCTATTCGTCGGCCGGGGGCAGGGCACGGGTGGTGGCCGGGGCGACCCCGGCGGACCAGGCTGTGCCGGTGACCAGCGGCGACGGTCCGGCCCGGACGTCCGGACCGAGTGAGCCGGCCGGTTCCGAGGCCGGAGGTTTGTTCGCCTGCGGCTGCTCGTCGAGCAGCCGCCGGAGCGTGGTCAGCCCGTGGAAGCTCTGGCTCTTCACCGTGCCGGGAGCGCAGCCGAGGGTTTCGGCCACCTCGGCGACGGACATGTCGCAGAGGAAACGCAGCACCAGTACGGCCCGCTGCTTCCGGGGCAGCCGGTCGAGCGCCGCACGCAGCACCGTCCGCTCCTCGACGTCCGGGCCGGTCCGGGGCAGCGGCTCGGGCGGCGACTCGGTGAGGCGTACCCGCCTCGACCACGGTCGTCGCTTCTCGCCCTGGAAGAACCGGACCAGGGTGGTCCGGACGTACCCGTCGAGGTGGGCGACGGTCCGGACCCGGGGCCAGTGCAGGTAGAGCGTGGTGAAGGTCTGCTGGACGAGATCGTCGGCCCGGTGCGCGTCACCGCAGAGCAGGTACGCCAGCCGCCGCATCCTCGGCATCGCGGCGGTGACGAACTCGACGTACTCGTGCTCCCAGTCCGGCTGCATCGGGTCGACCTTCCCAGAGACGGTTCCGGCACTGGGATGCTCGCCGGGCGGCAAGTGGTTGTATTTCCGGTCGACAATTTCCGGGGACGGCCAGCCGCACGGTCTTCCGCCCCGGCGGCGCTACTCGGTCATGCCCACCGGGTCGGAGCGGACGAAGGACATCGTCCAGCAGCCGTCGGCCTCCTGCTGGGGGCGCAGCTCGTAGAGATGGTCCACGCCGGGCAGCTCCGGCGGCCCGTCCGGGCTGCTGCTGAGTACCCAGCGTCGCGGCGGCCCGCCCCCGGGTGTGGCCGGCAACTCCCGGGCGGTGCCGTCGGCCGGACCGCCTGCGAAGCGTACGGTGACCCACTCCACGCCCTCATGTTACGAGCGCGACGACCCTGACAAGCCCCGGAACGACCAGCCCAGTGCCTTCGATCTTGCTCTTCCGTCCTCGCGGGCCCCAAACTCTGTCGCCCCGGCCCTCATCGACGCCACCGGAGTTGAAGCCGGAGCAGGCCTTGCGGGCCACCCCTGCAGAGGCGCCCGTCAGTCCTTGCGCAATCTCCGGTAGGACATCTGTGGAGGCCGCATCCCCCGTACGTCGGGGGTGACACGGCTACCTGCCGGACGGCGTCGGTTCCCCTGGTCAGTCGTGGACGCGATCATCGTGACGGGCCCAGCCAGTTGGTCAACCGTCCCCGGTCGGAGGCCTCCACCGCCGCCCACGAGTCTCGGACCAGCGACTCCGAGTTCGACTCCAAGTTGGACACATCGCCCGAATCCGGCCCCTTGGGGAAGTCGAGTAAAATTCGAGTACAGACGAGACTTTCCCTGAGCACAGGCTCGTGCCGGGATTGGAGCAGCCCCCAGTGGCCCATGACCTGTTCCTGTCATATTCGCGGAAGAACAAGCGGTTCATCGAAAGGTTGGCCGCCGACCTACGCGAGCACCATGTCGACGCCTGGCTCGACACGATCGAGATCGAGGTCGGCGACCTCATCCATTTGACGATCGAGCAAGGCATCGAGGAGAGCCGCTACTTCTGCCTGGCGCTTTCTCCGGCGTCGCTGCAGTCGTACTACGTGCGGGGGATCGAGTTCGAGACGGCTTTCGCACGCATGGTCCGCGAGCAGCGCGAATCCTTCATCCTGCCCATCCTCGTCCA
Organism: Plantactinospora veratri; assembly: GCF_036421995.1. Classification (NCBI taxonomy): domain Bacteria; kingdom Bacillati; phylum Actinomycetota; class Actinomycetes; order Micromonosporales; family Micromonosporaceae; genus Plantactinospora; species Plantactinospora veratri. Next base: position 10,597 of record NZ_JAZGQL010000015.1, on the reverse strand, counting down.
GCGCGTCGACGAACCCTTGCCCGCCCGTCTCGCCGGCCGAGCGTACCTGGATTTCACCAACAAGAAGAACTATGCCGAGAACGTGCGCAAGCTCGCCAGGAAGGTCCAGCTGCAAAGCGACGTCTTCTCCGGTCAGCGCTGGTACAAGGCGCTCGAGATCTCCCCGTTCGGGGAGATCGTCGGCATCGGCGAAATAACGCAGGTGGCACCGACCGGCCCCAGCATCTGCATCACCTGGACCCGGGGCACCGTTTCACGGGCCGACATCTACTACAACGCGGCGAACGTCCACTACAAGCAGTTCTCGTTCGACGGGCACGGCCGCGTCGTCGAGAACATGATGTACGAGTGGGATGGTGCCGGCGGGTGGCGGTACGTCGATACCTGGCGGTACGAATACGATCCGGCGACCGGCCGCCGGGTCAAGAAGTTCGTCGAGAAGGCCGGAACCCGCTCGTACCGTGTCCTCGACTACGACGGGCACAACAATGTCCTGGAGGAGCGGGTGGTGACGCTTGAGGGGCCGCCGGACCTGTCGTACGGCTACACCCGGAAGCTCTTCGAATACTCGGACGACGGCCACGTGCTGCGGGAGGTCCTCTATGACCAGGACGGCGGTCTCGTACGGACCGTGGAGCGGAAGACCGACTAGCCCGGGTGCGGCCGCGGATCCCAGCGCCGCACGGGACGAACGACAGGTGCTCCGGTCCCCCGGCTGAGGATTCGTCGGGCGGGCCGGAGGAGGGTCCGATCCGACAGGTGCAGAAGTAGCGCGGCGGTGCGGTGCGGTGGCCTGGCCGCCTGGCTGTGCCGGAGCCGAGCCCCCGGCACAGCCGAAGCCGTCGTCTCAGGCCGCGGAACGCTCGGCGATCGGCCGGCGGCGCAGGCTCACGTCCGAGACGGCCGGCGGCGTGTAGGCAACGTCGTTGGGAGCGACGTCGGTACCGGGCGGAGCGATCTGGTCGATCCGGTCGAGCATCTCGTCGTTCAGGGTGACATCGGCGCCGGCGAGCAGGTCGTCGAGCTGTTCCATGGTGCGTGGCCCGAGGATCGCCGAGGTCACCCCCGGGTGGGCGATCGCGAACGCCATCGCGAGGTGGGTCAGCGGTAGGCCGGCCCCCTTGGCGAGCGGGATGAGTCGTTCGACCACGTCGAGCTTGCGGTCGTCGCGGAAGTGCTGCGGCATGGCGCCGGACCGGTGGGTGTCGGCCTGCTGGCCCTTGCGGTACCGGCCGGTGAGCAGGCCCTGGCCCAGCGGACTCCAGACCAGCGTGCCCATTCCGTACCGCTGGCAGACCGGCAGGACCTCGCGTTCGATGCTTCGGTTGACGATCGAGTACGGCGGCTGCTCGGTGCGGAAGCGCTCCAGGCCACGCCGCTCGGCGACCCACTGCGCCTCGACGATCTCCGAGGCCGGAAAGCTCGACGCACCGATCGCGCGGACCTTGCCGGTGTGGATCAGATCGGACAGCGCCGACAGCGTCTCCTCCACGTCGACCGCCGGGTCGGGGCGGTGGATCTGGTAGAGGTCGAGGTGGTCGGTCTGCAGGCGGCGCAGGGAGTTCTCGACCGCGTTCATGATCCAGCGTCGTGAGTTGCCCCGGTGGTTCGGATCGTCGCCCATCGGGTAGTGCAGCTTGCTGGCGAGCACGACGCCGTCGCGGCGGCCCTTGAGGGCCTTGCCGACGATCTCCTCGGATTCGCCCTGGGAGTACACGTCGGCGGTGTCGATGAAGTTGATCCCCGCGTCCAGCGCCCGGTGGATGATCCGGATCGAGTCGTCGTGGTCGGGGTTTCCCATGGCGCCGAACATCATGGTGCCGAGAGCGTAGGGGCTGACCTGGATTCCGGTCCGGCCCAGCGAGCGGTATTTCATCTGTTCTTGTCTCCTGCGGAGGCGTGTGTTGAGTGGCCGGCGCTGGCAGACGGCGCGCGGCGCGAAAAGACCCGACGCGCCGGGGCCGGGAACCCGACCGGACGACGGACGAGACGATGTGACCGTTTGCTGAGCCCCGGACTACCCGGATCGCGCGGAGGACGCCGTCCGCAGCTCCTCGTGATCGAACACGATCTCGACCAGCGGGCTACGCGCGAACCAGTCGTCGAACTCCTGCCGCCGGGCGACCCGCGCGGCGATCTCGGGCCGGTTCTGGAGGTCGAGGATTGCGGTGATCACTCGCCGTCGGGTCGGCTCGTCGACCGGCACCGCGGTCGCGGGCAGGTCGGCTTTGACCCCGTGCTTGAGATGCACCACGATCCGCGGGTTGGCGCGCACGTTCGCGTACCAGCTGCGAGGTCCGGGCATGCCGCTGAGGAACCAGCGACCGTCGACGCGGTGGAACCAGATCTCGATGCGGCGCGGGATGCCGGTGCGGGCGCCCAGCGTGGTGATGTCGATGGTGCGCTCAGCCGGGGAGGAGTCCGGTCCGATGGCGAGGGCTCGCGCGACGGCGTCATCCACGGTCACGGGTCTCATCGGCCGTTCGTCGTCGAGGGGTACCTCGCCCCCGTCGTTCCCGGTCCGGCCCAGGGCGTGTGGTGGTTCATGCTTCTCCCCTGGAGGCGGTGGTTGGGTGTCCGTCGACCTTCATTCCTTGCCTCCTGTTTCGCCGGCACCGGTCCGGAATCCTGTGCCCGTTCCGGTCGTAATCCCAGCAAAACAAAGCCGCAAACCCCGTGCTAGCAGAATCGTCTTGGGTTGTTGCACGATCCTCTTCGCTCCGGCGATCTCACGGCAGCGCCGGCGCGCCTGCGGCGGGGCCGGCTCCGCCACGGATGCGTGCCGCGTCGATGCTGGGCGGAACACCGAACAGGCGCCGATACTCGCGGCTGAACTGGGATGGATTGTCGTATCCGACGCGACTTCCCACGCCGGTGACGTCGTGGGGGTTGTTCGCCAGCAGCAATCTCGCCGTCTGAAGGCGGATGTGTTTCTGGTACTGGATCGGGCTCACCGTCGTCACCACCTGGAAGTTCCGGTGGAAGGCGGACACACTCATCCCGGAGAGTTGCGCCAACTCCTCGACGCGGAACGGCCGGGCGTAGTTCTCCCGGATCCACCGCACCGCCCGGGTGATGTGGCTGAGGCTGCTGTCCACGAGGCCGAGCTGACGGACGAGGTCACCCTGTTCGCCGGTCATCAACCGCCAGAGGATCTCGCGTTTGAACAACGGGGCCAGTGCCTTCCGGTCCCGGGGCCGGTCGAGCAGGCGCAGCAGCCGCACGACAGCGTCGAGCAGCTCGTCCGGGGCGTCACTGACCGCGATTCCCGGTCGTGCGGTACCTGGGGAACCTGGCAGATTCCCCGGCCCGACCTCCAGCAACAGCTCGGCGACGGTGGCAGGGTCCAGGGTCATCCCGAACCCGAGTGTGGAATGCCCCGGGCCCGCGTCGACGACGTGCCCCGTCACCGGGAGGTCGACCGACGCGACGAGGTACTGACCGACGCCGTACTCGTACATCCGGTCCGCCAGCGCGAGGCGCTTGCCGCCCCGGGCGATGATCGCCAGAACGGTGCCCGACATCGAGGTCACCGGCGAAGCGCCGGGGTAGATCTTGCAGATCCGGACGCCGTCGATCGCAGTGGTCAGATCGGGCCGTACGTGCCGTTCCAGCAGGTCGGGCAGCTCGTGCAGGGACATGTCACGAGTGGAACACAGAACTCGCGGCGATCACCCGGCAGCCAGCGGGCTGCTGCACTTCGCTGCTATACAAGATCGAAAAGGCCGTCTCCCTCAGTGGGAGACGGCGTTTGAACTGGGTGGAGCTGAGGGGATTTGAACCCCTGACCCCCTCTTACCAACCGTCACCGTCCCGGGCTTGTCATCGCTGGTCGCATCTTGGCGTTGAGCTGCACAAACGCTGCCCTGCGTTGATTGCCGTTTGTCACTGATAGTCAACTTTGAGGAGGAGTTTTCGGGGGGTAAACGGGGGCACCCTCGCCAGGTGCCGCCAGCGAGGGGATGCTGGCGCAGTCTGGCTACGACTGCCCAATGGCCGTGAGGGGAAGGTCCTGGTGCAGGCAGACGGTTCAGTCACCGGCTCTGGGGCGAGCCGCCGTTCGGCGGATGATTCGGGGTCGAGGGTCGGGAGTACGGGACGCTGGCCGAGCTGGCCGCCGCTCTCGGTCAGGGGAGCACTCCACCTCGCCGCCTAAACGACAGCCTCCCTCCGAGGTGGTACCGCGCGGGGTGCCAAAGGTAGCCGGTCAGGGCTTCCGTGGCGGCTCGCAGCTCCGTTAGACACTGTGGGGCGGTTGTCCAGCCATCCGCTTGTTCGATCGCCTCTCGGTAAGCGGCGCGATGGGCACTCTCATATCGCGCCATAAGCCCTCGCGGGACGTTCGCAATGATCGCCAGTGACTCAACCTTGGAGATCGCCTCGTCCAGCTTGTGGTTGGGATGCCCTTCGTAGAACGCGTCTGTAGACGTGGGGCGCCAGGCGGATCGGGATTCATGCAGCGCGCCTCGTACCGCTGCTCGTGCAGCTCGCCGTTCCCGAGCCTGTGTCAGGTAGGGCGTTGCGATCGCTCCAGCGATACCCGAGCCGAGAGCCAACAGGATGTTCAGCCACATGCGGTGAGCGTATGAACGCGACACAATCCGCCAGGACGAAGGGGCCCCGGTGCCGATGCCCACAGAGAAGTCCTGGCCACCCACCGTCCATGACGCCGTCTACCGGGCCTACCGTGACTGGGAGTGCTCGGGCCTGTCGACGCGTGGCTGGCCGCGACTGATCGGCCAGCGCACGCCGCACCGCGTTTCGCCAGGCGCCAAGCCCGTTGACTGCGAGTCTGGCTGACCCCCGGAGGCTGCGGGAGCGTAGCGCCCGCCGGCGCGGGCACTGGCGGCGAGGGCGAGCGACGCTCCGCGAATTTCAATTTGCGGCGGCCGCAGAGGATCGGGGTTGAGGTTCCACAAACGAGGCCCGCGGCCGGGCGCGGCACAACCTTCGGGTTGCTGCTGGCGACACCGCACGTGTGGCTGCCTGTCGGACGTTCGCGTATGACGGCGATTGGTCCGCCGGTGTCGTCATCACCGGCCGGCGGGCTCAGGCAGGTGACTGCGCTACCGGTTCCGACCGCTGAGCGAACAGGCGCCATGCCTGCTGCACCATCTGGGCAGCGAAGAACGTCACGAGAGCCAGCTTCCGTACGTCGGCGGTTACGTGCAGATGAGCAATGCCCTCAGGGGCACCAGGCAGCTCCACGTTGTCGGTGACGCTGATTGTTGACCAGAAGTCGCCGTGGGCTACGCCGCTGCACATGTTCCAGACGAGGCGTGCCTGCTTCTCGCCGATCGAGGTGTGACTCCCAGCTGCAGTCACGATTTCGCTGTAGGAGACATGGCGAAGGGCTTCCTTCGGGTCCAGGCCGGCGGCACGGGCGACCTGGCGGACCCGGTCGCGGCGTTCGTTGAGTGTTCGTGGTCCCGTCACACCAATTAGGTCCTTGACTCGTTCGCCGTTGGCGATGTCGAGTGTGGCAAGGCGCAGGCGACGCATCAGCCGCTTGGGTTGCGAGTCCGGGGCCAGCATCCACACGGCAGCGCTGCCGTTCTCCATCGCGCCGCGCACCAAGGAGTAGGGCGCGTACATGTGGATCACACCGGCGTCGCGGAGCGTCGACCGGAGCATGTGTAGGTGGTCCACGGCGTAGCTCAGAGAGTGTCGTGCGGCGAAGCTGAGTTGGAACGGGTCGGCGATTTGGTCGTCCCGTCCTAGGTCACTCTCAGCGGCAACGCCGGACCGTGGCCCCTCAGGATCCAGACGGTCTAGCCAAGAATCGAGTTGAGTCAAGATCTGCAGTAGGTCCTCGAACGACGGCCTCTCGCGGTCTTCCACAACGGTCACCGTATCCAGTCTGTCGAGGCTAGGCTTCTCCTTATCAGGCCCGGCCGCCGCGCAAGCACTTCTGGCTATCGGGCTCTGCGGGTCGCACCGTGCGGGCCGTCCGCGGGGCGAATCGAGCCAGTACCCAGCTCCGCTGTCGCCCGTTGACCTGCCTCTCTTCGCCGGGTGGGTCACCGACGCTAAACGATCGCGAGGTGCGTGTCGCACGCCGCCGCCGGGACCGGTGTGATTAGACTCGGCGCTCGAACAGGCGTGCTATCTCCGGAGGTGCTGGTCCGGTCAGCCTGTCAGCCTGGTCTGGGTCTTTCGGCCCGACCGCGCCGAGGGCGCCCACGATCGGGCGGACGAGCATGCGGGTAAGCCGGTCCACGCCGTGGGGACACGGGTAGACCACAACGCTCAGGTTGAGGTCTGCCTGGCGGACGGCGCCCGCGTGCAGGCGGATCTGGTCGAGTTGCTCCTGGTCGAGTTCGGCAAGCCTGTCCAGGTGAGTGCCGACGATCCGCAGCACGTGCGGGACGAGGCGAGTGTTTGTGCGGTACACGGCGTCGGTCCTCACGCGAGCGGTACGCGGGTCACGTTGACCAGCGGCTGGGTGAAAAAGCCTCCGTCGATAAGCCCTTGTTCGATCTGGTGCTCTGCTTCGAAGAGCCGATGGTCGCGAACGAGAACATCGCCCAGGAAGGGAATGTGGATGCTTCCTGAGCCGTCGACCGCGAACGACCCCGAGCTCGGCTCGACGGCGCCGTCGGGATTGAGAAGCCGGAGAAATAGCGTCTGCCCCGGCTGGACGGTGTTCTCGAGGTCCACGCGGATGCCGCTCAGCCCCAGATTGACCGTATGGCCGAAAAGGACCCCATCGGCGGAGAACTGGTTGTAGATATCGTCTCGGAGATCCGGTGTGAGCGGCTTCCCTTCTGCGAGAACCGGACCCAAGGACGGTATCCGCAGCAAGCGGGAGGCATCGACAGGGTAATCGTGCGAAAAAAGTGTCACCGCGCCTGATGCCTCGCGGACCTCCACATTAACAACCTCTCCCAAACTTAGTGAAGTGGTCGACATGATGCTTTCCTCCTCGGGTAGTGCCGCTGTGCGTCGGCGTCCTCGTCGACTGTTCGCACAGCGGGCTTTCCTTATCGGCGGGATAGCATACGTCAGGAACCCAGTCGCTAGACTCGTTTTGGCCGTATCTGAACGGGACGGCCGGCTACGGGTCCGCCGGAGGTCCTGCGGCCGTGTGACGTCGGCGGGGCTGGGAAATGCGGTGCGCAGGGCGACGGTGGCAGATGCAGCGGAGCTGGTTCGTCTACGTGGAGTCAGCACAACCGCGAGGGTTTTCTGTCCCTGCTCGGGTGCCAGGTGCACCTTGGTGGTCAACCCGCCACGGGAACGGCCGAGGGCGTGGTCGTCCGGCTCGATGGTGACGCCACCGGGGTGGTTCGGCCTGCAGAGCCCCCTTTTCCGCGCTCCGGCGGCGTGCTGGTGATGGTCAAGTCCACGGACACGTCCCAGGTGATTTGGCCGGGGCATCAGCGCGGGCCTGTAACGTGGTGAGGACCTGCTGCCAGGTTCCGTCGCACTGCCAGCGCCGGAACAGGGCGAACACCGTCGACCGAGACCCGTACTGGGGTGGCACGTCCCGCCCGGGGGCGCCGACCCGGATCCGCCACCGAATCCCGTTGCTCAACTGGCGTCTGCTCCACCACGACGGTCGAGCCGGCCGCTTCGGCACCGGCAGCAGCGGCTCCAGCGTCGCTCGCTGGGCGTCGGTCAGGTCGAATCGCCTCGTCACCGCCAGCGTGTCCACGAGGTCTCCGGTTTCAGGTCCTGCTTGGTCGTTGAACCTTCTACCGGAGACCTCGCTATATATCGACCTCCGACACGCCAAGATCCTTAAGTCGGCTCGTACCGGTACCGACTACGACACAGGCTCTAGGCTTCCGCCATGCTGATCATCGAAGGCGCGGGCCGGTGGACCGCACCCACTGGGGCCGCCAACGACTGGGTCGAACACCTGAGAGTGCCGGACCTCTCGGTGGGAACGTACTGCATCCCGGCGGGTGGTCTCGACGATCAGAGCCCGCACACCGAGGATGAGATCTACGTGGTCACCGCGGGGCGGGCCCGGATCGTGACGCCGGACGGCGCGGCCGAGGTGGGCCCGGGTTCGGTGATCTTCGTCCCGGCTGGCGAGGAGCACCGGTTCGACGAGGTGACCGAGGACCTGGCGCTGCTGGTGGTGTTCGGCCCGGCGTACGGCTCGCGCGCTCCGGGTCGGCGAGCCGAGTAGGACGGCGCAGACCTCGCTACATATCGACGTCCGACACGCGAAGATCCTTAAGCAAGCTCATACCCCGGCACCGACTCCGACAAAGACCCTGAATCTCCTCTATGACCAGCGGAGAAAAGACTGGTGGGGAGCGGGCGGCATTTCAACCTGCTACAACCGCAGGGCCAGCGCCGACCACCAAATATTTCGGGTATCCACGCCTCGCCACGCCAGAACAGTACGGTCGGACAACGTGCACACGGCGGGCCCTCGCGCGCTGCGGGCATCCCTCACGGGGATTCGTCCGGTGAAGATGTCTTGTTCCCAGTCGAAGAACGAGAAGTACAACTGCGTGTCGTCCCCTGGTCCTCTCCAGGCGACCAGTATGCTCGTCCCGCCTCCGACCATCTCTGCAGCGGGAGCGGCGGCGGTGGTGACGTTCAGGACAACGGGTTCGACCGAATTGTAGTCCCGATAGGAGGCGATCCTGCCTGGCCGCCAGTCGCTGCTACCGTGGTCGAGCCAGGAGTAGTAGAGGTTGTCGTTCCCGTCCGGACCCTTCCAGAACAGGTACAGCCTGTCCGGTAACGCCACCAGCGCGGGCGACTCCGAGGAGAACTCGGCACCGACCCTCCGCTGGGGCTCCCAACCGCCGCCGTCCGACTTGCGTGTCCACCAGAGTTGCTGGTCCTCGTCAACGCCCTTCCAGGCTAGGTAAGGTGTCCGGTGGAAGGCGGCGACGGCCGGCCGGCACCGTGCTCCCACCCCTGGGATGTGCTCTGGCGGGAACCAGCCGAACCGGTCGTTCTTCGAGAAGAAGATCCCCTGATTGTTTTCCCCTCGCCACACCATGTACAGGCCCAGCGAGGGGCCACCCTCAGTACGATAGCTGGCCAGCGACGGACTACATGCAGATCTGAAGGGGTCTCCGATACGGCGCTGGCTGCTCCATTCGTTGCCGATGAACGCCGCTTCCCACATCGCTGGGTCGTCAAGTGCACCCTTCCACGCCATGTGGATGGTGAAGTCGGAGGAGGTGAAGTCGGCGGTGCCCATGATAGCCATTACCGGCTGGTCGGTGGTTGCCCGGTCGTGAAGCTTCTTCGGGTCCGGCCACCCGTAGAGGTTGAGCAGCACGTTTCGCGCCTCGCGGTCCACGACCGCCGAATTCCCAGAGTAGGGATACATGAGCGCGGACTGACGGTCCGAGTGGCACAGTCCTATGGCATGGCCGATCTCGTGCAGAGCCACGTACAGAAGCTCAGCGCGGGACCAGTAGTTTCTTTTGTTGAATTTCACGACGCCTTCCTCTGGATGCCCCGGGAGTCTTGCCGCACCTAGGACGATCACCGTGCCGTTCTGTCGTTTCAAGCCGAATTTCGCATAGGAATCTTCGCCTACGAACGAGCACCGGATGTTGCTCCGCACGTCGCGCGGCGTGAAGCGAAGTAGGCCCTGGCCGGCCTCCTGCCACTTCTGGAACGCCTCCGTGATGACGGCCGCCGCGGTGGTCGCGTCGAGACCGTCGCATGCAGTCGCATCGATCGAGTAGGTCAAGTCTCGCCGAGGCCACCTGCTCATGCTCCCGCCGTAGTTCTGGAACTGTAGCGGCGTAACGATTTGGTCCGGTACGCCGCAAAATCGTTTCTCGGACAGCGCCGTTACTCCGGCGGCGGCCTCCCTGAGTTCGGTCGTCCCATCGATGTCGAGTCTCAACCGCAGGCGTGGTCGGGCGATTGGCGACGTGTCGAGGAGATATTCGGGAGCTGGCAGTAGCCCCAGCGTGTTGAGCCCTGGCGATAGAGCTGGGCCCGAATAGCCCAGCAGCTCAGGGAGAATCTCGTGGATGAGCTCGGTGGTGTCCAGAGCGACCTTGTAGCCGGGAAGGCGGAGTCGCTGCGCCTCCGCGTGTGCGAAGCCGGCGTATCGGGGGTCGATTGTGAGGTTTCCGTCGGTTCCGAGGGTGAAGCGGAAGTCAGCCGTGATCCCGGAGGCCGGCTGGAAGCCGTATCCCGCAGCGGGTAGATAGGTGAGATTGTGCCGTCGGTCGTTGGCGAGCGCTGGAGGGGCGCCGAGCATGTCGAGTGGCAGGAGCGCGTGAGTCAGTTGCGTACCGTCGACGCTGAACTGATATCCCGATAAGACGAGAGCGTTGCCCTGAACCTGTGCGAAGCCGGCGTATCGGGGGTCGATTGTGAGGTTTCCGTCGGTTCCGAGGGTGAAGCGGAAGTCAGCCGTGATCCCGGAGGCCGGCTGGAAGCCGTATCCCGCAGCGGGTAGATAGGTGAGATTGTGCCGTCGGTCGTTGGCGAGCGCTGGAGGGGCGCCGAGCATGTCGAGTGGCAGGAGCGCGTGAGTCAGTTGCGTACCGTCGACGCTGAACTGATATCCCGATAAGACGAGAGCGTTGCCCTGAACCTGTGCGAAGCCGGCGTATCGGGGGTCGATTGTGAGGTTTCCGTCGGTTCCGAGGGTGAA